>JANOUB010000607.1:0-2460 GCA_031416615.1 Thermoleophilia bacterium | reverse complement strand
TGGTGCTGCTCGTGGTCGCCGCGTTGGTCGTACGGCTCGGAAGCGACGCCTGGTGGCTGCTGCCGATTGGCGTCCCAGGCGTGCTGTGGGTCTCGCTCCTGCGCGCCCGGCGGGAGGCGCGCGGTTCACGGAGACTGTCGTGATGAACGGGAACGTCGACGAGGAATGGCTTCGCCCGATCGACCTCATGGTCGACTCCTACGCTCCCGAGCAGATCGCGTTCGAGCTCGGCCGCAGGTACGCGCTCTACCTCCGTGAGGCACAGCGGCTCGTACTGGAGGGGCTCGTCCCCGCCGAGGGCGGCCTGTCGGCCGGAATCCGCGGCGAGACGAGCCGCTATGTGCGCTCGCACCCATGGCTCGCCCACGCAGGACTCGAGCCGGCGTTCGCCGAGACGGAGGGCGTGGCGCTTGCATCCTTGCGCGCGATCGTGGCGTCCGCTTCCGTCGCAGGACCCGCTGCGGTGTTGGAGCCGACCCGTCCTGTCAGGCGCCTCGTGTTGCAGCCGTCGGCGACGATCGTCGGCAACATGGCGGTGCGCAAGAAGCAGACCGAGCAGGGCGTCGAACTCTCCTTCGACGCAGCGGCGAACGTGACCGAATGGACGTTGCGTGTGAGCGTCCGTCCCGACCCGCGCCAGGACTACGTCGAAGGCGAGGTCGTGACGCTCCCAACCGGTTCCACCTCCTGGGAGGTCGAGCTCGACGAGCATCCGCGCAGGATCCAGCTCTACGGCCACGCCCGTGACGGGCGTATCGTGCGCCGCGCCGTCATCTCGGCGCTGACGAGCGGGAACAGCGGTGCGCGGTGGAAGCGGCAGGCGACGGCGAGCTAAGCCTGGTTCCACCGTTTTGCGTGCTCGCGGGGCGCTCGTCCGGGTCGTCAGGACGTGCGGGGAAGGAGTGATGCAGGCCGGGAGCCTTCAACACTCCTTCACCGCACGGAGCGCACCGGCCGGGTGGGGCCGCCAGACAACGAAGAAACGGGGCCCAGCCGGACGGGGAGCGGCCTGGCGAGTCGGACGAGATGCAACGCCCGCGCAAAACGGTGGATCCAGGCTAAGCCTGGATCCAGTAAGACGTTTATTCGTATTGACGTTTATACGAATCTTCGTATAATGCCGATGGTGTGATCTGCGCCACTCCCCCCATCACCAACGAGCTCCGCCACCGACTCGACGAACTGGATCGCCTCCGCACGGCTCTGGGTCGCGACGTCGGCGGCCCCGGTCGCTGGCTCGGGACACTCCGACGACTCGTGAAAGCCGCTTCGGTTGCGAGCTCGGTATCGATCGAGGGTTACGTGGTGTCGGAGCACGACGCCCTGGCAATCGTCGCCGACGGTAGGCCCGTCGATCCCGATGACGACGCCCGCATGGCGGTCTCCTGTTATGCACACGCCATGGATCACGTTGGTGTGATGGCGTCGGATCCCGTGTTTCAGTGGTTCGACCGGGTGGTCCTCGACCTTCACTTCGACGCCTGCTCGTTCCAGAGAGACAAGAGTCCAGGTCGCTGGCGCACCGGCCCGGTCGGTGTCACCGGCAACGATGGCCGTCTCGTCTACGAGGGCCCCGACGGCGACGAGGTGGTCGGGCTCATGGCCGAGGTGGTCGACTGGTTGAGAAACGGCGACCTCGACACGCACGTCGTTGTGCGCGGTGCCATGGCACACCTCCACGCCGTCTCGGTGCACCCGTTCCGCGACGGTAACGGGCGCATCTCACGGATCATGCAGTCGCTCGTCCTGGCTCGTGACGGCCTGCTCTCGCCGGAGTTTGCATCGATCGAGGAGTACCTCGGTTCTCACACGCCTGACTATTACGCCGCGCTCCAGAGGGTGCAGGGGAGCCGCTATCAACCCGGCCGTGATGCCACCGAGTGGGTCGGCTTCTGTGTCGAAGCTCACATCGCGCAGGCGCGCAGACGGCTCGAGCAGATCGCGGCAGCGGCGGCCCGGTGGCGATTCCTCGAAAGTATCGCCGAGAGCCGAAGCTGGCCCGACCGTCTGGTGATCGCCCTCGAGCAGAGCCTCATCGGTGGAACGGACAGAGCCGGCTACGAACGAGAAGCCGGTATTTCCTCGGCGACCGCCAGCAACGACTTCCGGCGTCTCCTCGATGCACGTCTCGTGACTCAGTTGGGTCGAGGCCGCCGCACGAGGTACTACGCGAGCGAAGACCTGCGACAGAACGTCGCAGACGTTGTCGCGAGCCAACGCGGCCCCGCAGACGACAGGACAGCCCGGGAATGAGCCGCGCTCGGCCTCGGAGCCGCTTCTTACAGGAAGAGCTCATCCTTGACGGCCGTGAACTGCGCCACGGCGAAGTCGATGTCCTCGAATGTGTGTGCGGCGGAGAGTTGAGTGCGGATCCGGGCGGCGTCCCGGGGCACGACCGGGAACGAAAAGCTGACGGCGTAGACGCCGCGCGCCCATAGGCGCTCGGCAAACGCGGCGGCG
>JANOUB010000606.1:0-5545 GCA_031416615.1 Thermoleophilia bacterium | reverse complement strand
GTCCAGGAGGCGTTTGTTCCGGTCGGTACCTCCGCCCCTGCTCCGTAGCCGCGACCTGCTGACGCGCGTGCCTGGCACGAGCCCTGATCTTTCATCTGGCGCGGGCGTTGCATCCCCGTGCCGAAGGTCCGCCAGGCCGCTCCCCGTCCGGGTGGGATCCGTTTCTTCCCTACCTGGTGGCCCCACCCGGACGGTGCGCTCCGCGCGGGGAAGAGGCCCCACAGGCTCCCGGCCTGTACGGCTCCTTCCCCGCACGTCCTGACGACCCGGACGAGCGCCCCGCGATCACGCCAGACGAAAGATCCGGGCTAACGCTCCTCACGAACTCGTAGAGCTTGCCGTCCGGCATCCGGAAGGGGGTGTAGCGCCAGCGGGCGTTCTCGGCGACCCCGTCGGTCTCCGCTCGACGACGGCGGCATGGAGCTCCGCGTATCTCCATTGATCTCTCCCTAGTCCGTTTCGGCCACCTTGACACACGAACACATGTTCGTGTACAACAGGGAGTTCAATGATTGCCTGCCTTCTCATCCCGGGATTCGCGCTACGGGCCGCATTGCGATCCCGGCCGAGGCTGGCGCTCGTGCCGGCAGCGCTCGCACCGGAGCCGGGCAGAGAGGCACTCATCGGGCCTGTCACGGCGGCTGCCGAGGCTGCCGGGGTGCAGGCCGGCATGCGGATGGGGGAGGCGCTCGCGACCTGCCCCGACCTCGTGCTGATCGAGCAGGATCCGGCCGCGGTCGAGCAGGAGTGGGAGGGGGTGTTGCGCCGTCTGGAGGACGCAGGCTTCTCAGTGGAGTCGGCCGAGCCGGGCAGGGTCACGTTCGAGACCGGCGGCGTCGAACGGCTCTACGGTGGAGTGGAGGCGGCGCTTGCGAAGGCGCTCGCCTCCGTCGGATCTGCCTGGGACCCGCGCGCAGGCGCGGGCGAGCGCCGCTTCGTCGCCCTGGCGGCGGCGAGTGTGGCGCGGCCCGGGCAGGCAGTGATCGTCGAGGGGAAGGAGGAGCAGGGCTTCCTGGAGCCGCTCCCTCTCTCGCTGCTGCCGCTCCCGCCGAACCGGTACGCCGAGCTCGAAGGGCTCGGAGTGCGCCGGCTCGGCGAGCTGGCGTCGCTTCCCGGCGGCGCTGTCGAGGAGCGGTTGGGGCCAGAGGGGAAGCGGGCGTGGAGCCTCGCAGGCGGGGAGCGCCACAATGCTCAACAGACCCGTGTGCGTGGGCGATCGCCTGCGGCAGAGCTGGCGGAGGCCCTCTCCTTCCCCGAGGCGGTTGCGAACGAGTTGACGTTGCGGCGGGCGTTCGGGGCGTTGCTCGACCGGCTCCTCGCGCGGCCGGAACGGGTGGGGCGACCGCTGCGCAAGGTGGCGGTGTCGGCTCGGCTCGTGGGCGGGGGCTCGTGGCGACGGGCGACGACGTTGCGCGAGGCGACCGCGGATCGCGGTCGGCTGCGGGCAGCGCTCGGGCCCAAGCTGCTCGAGATCCCGGCCCCGGTGACGGAACTGCGGCTGGAGGCGGTGGAGCTCGCCGACCACGTCGGGAATCAACTCGCACTCGTTCCCCCCGAAGGAGAGGAGATAGACGCACGGCTGCGCGAGGGATTGAGGCAGGTGCGGGCCAGCACCGGCACGGGCTCGGTGTGCGCGGTGGTGGAGGTGGCACCGTGGTCGCGCATTCCGGAAGCGCGCGCGCTCGTCGTGCCCCGCGACGTGTGATGCGGCGGGCCCGTGAAGAGGCACATGCCTCACGGTTTGTGATGGGACGATCCCGTAGGGGCGATGCGTAGCGTCGTCTTGCGACGCGCAGCGTCGCCCGTCCCGGCGGCTTGCGCCGATGGGATACATGCCTGGGGCGAGGCGCATGCCGCGACCGACCAACGGCGTTCATGCTGCCGGTGCGCCTGATGAGCGCCGTCGGCGGATCCTGGGCTAACCGCCCGCAGGCGCTGTCACGCTCGACTGCAGGGCGCCTCAATGCTCCTCGTCCCGCGCTCGTGGAAGCCGGCGTCGACGGCACTCCCTGCGTGGTCAACCGCCAGCACGTCACATTCGTGCGCGAAGAATGGTGTGTCGTCGACCGCTGGTGGACGGAGGAGCCGGTTGATCGCCGCTACTACGAGGTCGTGCTCGAGTCGGGGCAGAACGTGTGCGTCTACCGCGACCGTGAGCGTGGCTGCTGGTTCACGCAGAGGGCATGACACCGTGCGCCGGCTCCACCCTCCCGGCCCGAACGTCCGTTTCACCCGCGCTCACGCGCGCTCACGCCGGGCGACGCATCCGCGCAAGCGTGTGCGTCGCCCCTACAAGTGGCCACCCCGTCCCGTAGGGGCGAGGCGGAGCCCCGCGTCAGCGGGGCGCAGCCTCGCCCGCGCAGCGGCGTTCGGTTGCAGGAGGCTGGCTGTGCGGCGGATCACGCATCTCACGCCCCGAGTGCCTCCGGAGGCACCGCGTGATCCTGGCCGAGTGCCTCGTAGGCCAGCGCCTCCCATTCGCCGGCCTGGGCGGGAGGCACCACCACCCACTGCCGAAACACCTCGCCCCGACCGGACGGATCGAAGAGGTGCGCACCCGGCACGGCCAGGGCGCGCAGATGCACATCTGGATCGGTCAGCTTGAACACCATCCCCGTGCGGGAGAAGCCGAACACGACCCTCCCGGAGCGCTTCACACACGGCATCCCGAACACCTTCGAGGCACGTGCGTTATCGTGCCAGGCGCAGATCGCGTCGACAATATCCTCGTAGCGTGCGCGTGCCCAGTCGTGACCTCCCATGGGTCAACGATACGACTCCCGTCGAGCGAAGTGCGAAGGACGTTCTCCTCAGACGTTCGACGCCAAGCTGAAGCCTGGCGTCCCGACGCGCGGCAAGCATGACGTACGTCGAGCTCCATTGCCATTCGTCGTACTCGTTCCTCGATGGTGCGTCTCTGCCAGAAGAGCTCGCCGCCCGCGCGGCCGAGCTCGGCTATCCGGCGCTCGCGCTCACCGATCACGACGGGGTCTACGGCTCGCTCGAGTTTGCCCACGCCGCGAAGGATCTCGGTGTGCGGCCGATCACCGGGGCCGAGGTGACACTCGCCGGCGGCTCCCATGTGACGCTGCTCGTCGAGACGAGCCGAGGCTACGCGAACCTGTGCCGCATTCTCACCGAGGCGCATGCCGGCACCCGCCCGGTCGGCCGTGAGGATCGTGAGCTGCTCGCCCCCTCCGTGGGCCAGAGATTCGTCGAGGAGCACTCGGACGGCCTCATCTGCCTCTCCGGCTGCGCCCGCACCGGCCTCGCCGTACGCGACCCGAATGCCGCCGCGCGGCTCGGCCGTGCGTTCGGCCGCGAGCGCTTCCTCGTCGAGCTGCAGCGCCCGTACGAGCGCGGCGACGCTCGCCGCAACGCCGCTCTGCGCGACCTCGCCGAGCGCCTCGGCGTCGAAACCGTCGCCACCGGCAACGTGCACGCCCACGCGCCGCGACGCACGCTCCTCCAGGACACGCTCGTCGCGATCCGCTGCCGCACCTCCCTCGACGGCTGCGAACAGGAGCGGCGCGGCAACCGAGAGAGCATCCTGCGTGCTCCCGCAGAAGCCGCCGAGCGCTTCGCGGGTATCGACCCCACCGCCGCTACCCGCACCGTCGAGATCGCGGAGCGGCTGCAATTCGACCTCACCGAGGAGCTCGGCTACCGCTATCCCGATTTCTCCGACGCCGCCGAGCCTGCGATCCGGCAGCTCGCGGCGATCTGCAACGACGCGTTCGCCGACCGTTACCCACCAAGTGACAAAGTGTTACTTGCCCGGGCGCGCGCCCGCCTGGAGACGGAGCTAGGCCTCATCGGCGAGCTCGGGCTCGCCGGGTTCTTCCTGCTCCACTGGGAGGTGCTCGAGCTGGCGCGGGAGTGCGCCTTGCAGGTGCGTGGCCGTGACTCGCCCCGCCGCTTCCTGCCGCCCGGGCGTGGGCGCGGAAGCTCGGTGGGCTCGATCGTCTGTTACCTCACCGGGCTCTCGCACGTCGATCCGGTCGCGAACGAGCTCTCGCTTGGGCGCTTCCTCAACCGCGAGCTGGCCTCGGTCCCGGACATCGACCTCGACTTTCCGCGCGATATCCGCAAGAAGCTGATCGTCGCCGTCACGGAGCGGTACGGCAACGAGCACGCCGCTCTCGTCGCGAGCTTTGCCACCTACCGCTCGCGTGGTGCGATCCGCGACGTCGGTAAGGCTCTGGGGTTGCCGCAGGCGGAGCTCGAGCGCCTCGCCCGGCTCACCGACGGGTGGGATGCCTCGCACATCGCCGAGGAGGTGGAGGGTTTGCCGGACGCCGAGCGCAAGCTGGTCTCGAAGCGGTGGCGCGCCTTCCAGTTCCTCACGGCCGAGATCGCCGGCCTGCCGCGACATATTTCCCAGCACCCGGGCGGGATGGTGATCTCGTCGCGACCGCTGATCGATCTCGTCCCGGTGCAGCCCGCTGCGATGGCGGGGCGCCAGCTCTGCCAGTGGGACAAGGACTCCTGCGCCGACGCGGGATTCCTCAAGATCGACCTGCTCGGGCTGGGGATGCTCTCCGCCGTCGAGGAGTGCGTGGAGAAGATCGCGGAGATCTACGGCACGCCGATCGACCTTTCCCGTATCCCGCTCGACGACAAGGACGTATTCGCGGAGATCCAGCAGGCGGATACGGTCGGCACCTTCCAGATCGAGAGCCGGGCCCAGATGCAGAGCCTGTTGCGCACGAAGCCGGCGACGATCGATGACCTCACCGTGCAGGTTGCGCTCGTGCGGCCGGGCCCGATTCAGGGCAAGGCGGTGCATCCCTACATCGAGCACCGGCGGCGGCTGCGCGAGGATCCGACGTTCGTCTACCCGGTCGACCACGAAGCGTTGCGAGAGCCGCTCCGCTCGACGCTCGGCGTCGTCGTCTTCCAGGATCAGGTGCTCGACGTGGCGATCGCGCTCGCGGGCTTCACGGTGGGAGAAGCGGAGGGTCTGCGCCGGGCGATGAGCCGCAAGCGCAGCCGCGCCGCGCTCGAGTCCCACCGGGTGCGGTTCATCGAGGGTGCCGTTCGTAACGGGGTCGTCGAGAAGGTCGCGAATCTCGTCTACGACAAGCTCGTAGGCTTCTCCGGCTTCGGCTTCCCGAAGTCGCATGCTGCCGCATTCGGGCTGCTCGCCTACCAATCGCAATGGTTGCGCCATCACTATCCGGCCGAGTTTCTCTGCTCGCTGCTGAACGCTCAGCCGATGGGCTTCTACCCGCCGGCAAGCCTCGTCCGCGACGCCCAGCGGCGCGGAGTGGAGGTTCTCTCCCCCGACGTGAACCTGAGCGAGGCCTGGTGCTCGCTCACTCCGGCCGATGAACGTTGTGTTGAATCAACACAAACTCCTCAGGCGGTGCGCGTCGGTATCACGTACGTCCAGTCGGTGGGGGAGGACGATGCTACGGCTCTGGTGGCAGAACGTGATGCGAACGGGCTCTACCGGGATGTCGGCGACCTCGCGCGGCGCACGCCGCTCTCGAAAGACGGTCTCGTGGCGCTCGTCGAAGGAGGAGCGTGCGACGGGTTCGGC
>JANOUB010000605.1:0-2491 GCA_031416615.1 Thermoleophilia bacterium | reverse complement strand
GGCAGCGCCTCGATCACCGTCTCGAGACCCTTCCCCGCCGAGATCAGCCCGAACGTCGAGAGCAGGAAGCGCGGTCCGTCGGCACCGTATTTCGTGCGGATCGAGGCGCCGTCGCCCTTGTTGCGGGCCAACGCGGAGGACGCGGAGCGCTGCGCAAGCACAGGAGGTGCCCCGTGCGGCACCACACGAATCTTCTCCCCGGAGCAGGTGCCACCGGCGACGAGGAGGTTCCGCGCGGTGTCGGTCATCACGATCACAAGCTCGGCCTGGCGGCACACCGCCGCCAGGACCTCAGCCTGGTGGCGCGTTGGCTCGGACAGCACCGTGTGCAGTGTCACCACAAGCGGCTGCGACAGTTCCTCGACCAACGAAGCCACGTAGCCACCGTCGCGGCCGCCGAAGATCCCGTACTCGTGCTGAAGGAGGATGACGTCGACATCGAGCCGGCCCAGAATCCGGGCAGCGCGCACGTAGTCGCCCCGAACCGCCTGGGCGATCGTCGCCGTGAGGCCCGGCCGTTGCGGACGGGAGGGCTCATTGACGATCACGACCTACTCGACACAGTCAATCTCGTCCAGGCCGAGGAGGGCCGAGCGGACGTCCGCCGCAAAGGCGCCGATCCCGCAGGCGCGCGGTGGGTAGGTGGAGACGATCGCGGTGCGCACGGCCTGCCCGCGTCCCTTCCGTAGAGTTTCCCGCGCGACGCCGGAGCGTTAGCACAGCCAGCTCGCTTCCACCCTAGCCGATCAGGAACGCAGCGCGGCCTCCAGGACGCGGCGCCATCTGGTGCACACAGACAGCCGTGGACGTTTGTGGCCGTCAGTGATCCCGAGTTCAAGCGCCGGATCCGCGAGGCGACCGAGGACGAGGAGCACCGCACCTACACCCAGCGGATGCCAGAGGAGTGGCGGCGGGCCCTCGCGCCGCTCGGCACCGACTGGGTGAAGACGCACATCACCGACGCCCCTGGGTTGTCGTGCTCTTCAAGCACAACTACGAGATGAACGATCAGGGCTAGGCCGGCACCGCGGCCCGGACGATCGTCCCGGCCCCGGGCGGCGTCATGATCGTCAGGCGCCCGCCGACGAGACGCAGCCTCTCGCGTGCCGACACGAGCTCTCGCGAGTCCGCGACGCCCGCATCGACAACAGAACCGTCGTCCGCCACCTCGAACACGGCCCCGGCGGGCGTTCGCGTCAAGGTGACCCGGACACGGGTGGCGTCAGTGCGGTCGGTGACCCACTGCAACGCCTCCTGCAGGACGCGGAACAGCACCAGCTCGATCTCGGTTGGAAGCCGCTCCTGCTCGTTGAGCTCCACTTCGACCGCGACGCCCGTTCGCTCCGAGAACGTCGCTGCCAGCCGCTGCGCCGCCGCGGTGAGGCCGAGATCGTCGAGTACTCTCGGCCGCAGATCGACCGCCAGCTCGCGGACTCGCCCGAGCGTCTCCTGGATCAGCTCCCTCAGCTCGGCTCCCCTGGCAGCGGCCTGCTCGGCCGACTCCGCGGCCTCGAACCGGGTGAGCGCCATCAGCGCCGCCACGAGCGACTGCGCCGTCTCGTCATGGAGCTCCATCGCGAGCCGCTGGCGCTCGAGCTCCTGGGCGACGACAAGCTGCCGGAGCGCCACGCGCTGCTCAGCGACCCGTCGGCCGAAGAAGCCCACCGGCACGACGATCGCCGGCCAGACGACGAGCGCTGCGAGCTCTCCTGTGCGCCAACTGCCCACGAGGCCAACGACGACAGCGCCACCGAACGCGACGATGGCACCGTCCCACGGTCCGTAGGCGACGGCAACCGAGCCTGCGATGGCTGCTGCAACTGCGGCCGGGATGCCGACGACCGCGGAGGGATCCGCGAAGCCGAGCGCGGCGAGGACCGCGGCCTCGGCGAGGAACGCGAGCCCGACGCCCGCCCAGCGGTGTCGCCCGAGCACCGAGAAGGTCGCTCCCATCTGCGTGATGATCGGACGATTACGCCCGCGTTTCATCCGTGGTAAACCCTGATTCGCACCGGGCCTGCTGCCGGCCTTCACCGGCGGCAACCTGATCAGTATTGCTCAGGACAGCCTGCCGGTGGATCCGGGCTAAAGTCGGGTGCATGAGCGCAGACCTTTCCGGCTCCGGAGGACAGTTCGCCGAGAGCTCCGGGCAGGAGGCGCAGGAGGGCAAGCGGCCGATGCGTGCGGACGCCGCTGCCGCCAGGGTTCTGGTCGCGGCGGCAACGCAGGTTGCCTCATCGATCGTCAGCGGAAACCTTGCTGCGGTGTCACCCGGTCACCTACACGAGGAGATACCGCAGTTGCTCGAAGCCGCGCGCCTGGCAGCGGAGAGGGCGAGGACCTCCGGTCAGTTCGAGCGCGGATGATCGCCACCGCGCTCACCGACCTGCTCGGGATCGAGATTCCGCTGATCAACGCGCCGATGACGCCTCAGGCGGGGGGCCGTCTCGCGCGGGCGGTGAGCGAGGCCGGAGCGTTGGGGATGGTCGGG
>JANOUB010000604.1:0-2136 GCA_031416615.1 Thermoleophilia bacterium | reverse complement strand
ATCCCCTTGCGCCAGACGGACAGACGCTGCCAGTGACCGAGCGCCTCTTCCTCCTGCTCCGTCAACTCCTCTCCGCGCCGCTGCTTGCGCAGCGCACCCCCTGCCTGGAGTCCAAGGTAGAGGTCGTCGAATATCTCCGGGGACTGTTCGGACATGCTTCGAGTGTATAGCCTCATTCGGCCGTGAACGCATGCGCGATCCACATCTCCGACCTTCACCGCGGCGCCCGCGAGGCGCCCGCGCTCGACGATGCGCTCGAGACACTTTGTCACGAGCTTTCTCCGGAGCTCGTGATCGCGAGCGGCGACCTTTCGAACCGCTGCCGTGCCCACGAGCTCGAGCAAGCGAAAGCTCTCTTCGACCGACTGCCGGTGCCGACACTCGCTGTCCCCGGGAACCACGACATTCCGTACACGCTGCCCGCCCGGATCACGCACCCATGGGAGCCGTTCGCGTCGGTCTTCGGCACGACCGATCCCGTCCTGCGCACCGCCGGCGCCGTCGTCTGCGGGCTCAACTCGGCGCGCCCCTGGCGGCACCAGGGTGGCCGCCTCGACGCGGCCCGCCTCGCAGCAGCCGCAACGGCGCTGAGCGACGTACCCACCGACGCGCTGCGCGTCGTCGTCTGCCACCACCACCTCGCCGGGGCCCCCTGGCGCGCCTCGCGGAAGTTCCCACTGAAGAAGCGCGATGCAGCATTGCGGGCACTCGCAGCAGCGGGAGCGGAGCTCGTTCTCGGAGGCCACATCCACCAGAGCACCGCAGTCGAACGACACGCCTTCGAGGCTCTCGAGGACGGGGTGCACGGCTCGCTCGTGCTCGCGACGGCCCCGGGCTTCGGCCGGCCGCGCCCCCATCGGCTCGGCGAGGCGAACGGCCTCCACGTTGTCCGCTGGACGGCCGCCGAAATCGAGATCGAGACCCGGGTCTGGCGCGGGGGCGCGTTCGAGCCCACGGCGGTGTATCGGACTCCACGGCGGTAACACAATGACCGCGGGCTCAGCCTGGAGCCACCGTTTTGCGTGATCGCGAGGCGCTCGTCCGGGTCGTCAGGACGTGCGGTCAAGCTCTCGGGCCGCGTTGCCGATAGAGACGGACAGGATGCGTGATCTGTCGTCCCCCGGCCGCGTGCGGCCAATGGCAGCAAACCTCAGGGGTTGCAGTTCTTCGCTGGTCCCAAGACAATGCGCTGGCCGTTAGTGCTAACTGAGCAGGGGGGATGGGGGATTCGATCGCGGCGCGGAGCGATGACGGCGTGTGCCGTCGTGACCGGCCTGGCGGCGCTGTTGGCGCTCGCCGGTAGCGTCGCGGGCGCAGCCTCCCAGCGTACCGTGATCGCCTACGGCAGCGAGCGCGGCGGCCCTGCCCGGGTTCATGTGCTTGGCGCCGTGCCCGGCACCCGGCGTGTTCTCCAGTCCCGCAGCCTCGGCATGGACGTTCAGCCGAGTTGGTCGCCGGACGGAAGCCACCTCGCGATCGCCACCTCCGACGCGTCCGGACAGGACTTCGACATCGCGATCGTCGCCGCCAACGGGTCGGGCCGCAAGCGCATCACGGAAGGGGTCTCGTGGGACGAGGAGCCGGCCTGGTCGCCCGACGGAAAGTGGATTGCGTTCGCGAGCGACCGTGACGGCGACTTCGAGATCTACACCGTCCGCCCGGACGGAACCGGCCTGCGCCGGCTGACCTCGAACGCCTGCGAGGACACCGAGCCTTCGTGGTCGCCCGATGGCTCGCGGCTCGCGTTCACGAGCCGCCGTGGCGGCTTTCCACACGTCTGGACGATGAACGCGAACGGAACGGGTGCGCGCAGGTTGGTGAAGACACTCTCGTCGTCTCCTGCCTGGTCGCCCGACGGCAAGACGATCGCGTACGTCAGCGACGCAGACGGCGACAGCGACATCTTCACCGTGGGCACCGGCGGTCGGCGCGTGACGCGACTGACCGAAAACGACGCCATCGACGACGTGAGCCCGACGTGGTCGCCGGACGGGTCGATGCTCGCGTTCTCGAGCGACCGTGACGGCGACTCCGACATCTTCGAGATGCAGGCCGACGGCGGCGCCGTGCACGTTCTCACGAGCGGGGTCTGGACCGACGAGTCCCCCGCCTGGCGCCCCTGACCGCTACTTCCCC
>JANOUB010000603.1:0-2165 GCA_031416615.1 Thermoleophilia bacterium | reverse complement strand
TCGAGCGTCGAGAAGCGGTAGAGCGAGGTAACCGGCCCGAACACCTCCTCGCAGGAGAGGAACGCGTCGTCGGCGACGTTCTCGAACACGGTGGGTGCGATCAGGTATCCCTCATCGCTCGCGCGGACGCCTCCCGCTGCGATGGTGCCACCGTCCGCCTTGCCGCGCTCGATCGCCGCCAGGATCTCGTCGAACGGCCCCTCGGCGACGACGGGGCCGACCTCGGTCGCCGGATCGGAGGGGTCTCCGACCTTCGCGGCGTCGATACGGGCGAGCAGCTTCTCGCGGAACGCGTCGTAGACGACGTCCTGCACGAGGATCCTGCGCGTGGCGGTGCACTTCTGGCCGGCCGACCAGAATGCGCCCGCGAAGGCGGCCTCGGTGGCTCGGTCGAGCTCGGCGTCGGCCATCACGATGAACGGGTTGTGGCCGCCGAGCTCGAGCTGCACGCGGCAGTTGCGGGCGGTCGCCTCGTTGCGCACGGCATGGCCGACGGCAACCGAGCCGGTGAAAGACAGCGCGCGAACGTGACGGTTCGAGACGAGTTCCGCTCCGACCTTCGAGCCCGCGCCAGTGAGCACGTTCAGGACTCCGGCCGGTAGGCCGGCCTCCGCGAAGCATTCGGAGATGTGGAGGCCGGTGCGTGGCGCCTCGTAGCCGAGCTTGAGTACAACCGTGTTGCCGTAGATCAGTGCCGGTGCCAGCTTCCAGACCGGGATCGCGACCGGGAAGTTCCACGGCGTGATCAGGCCGGCGACGCCGAGTGGCCGCCGCCGCGTATAGAGCGTCTGGTTGCCGACCGACGGCTCGTACACCTCGCCCGCAGGCCGGTAGGCCTCACCGGCCGAGTAGCGGAGGATCGTGGCCGCGCGCGCGGTCTCCATCCGGGCCTCTCGCAGCGGCTTCCCCATCTCCGCGGTCATGTCCTGCGCGATCTGCTCGACGCGAGCCTCGATCGCATCGGCAGCCTTGAAGAAGAACGCCGCCCGCGCCGGTGCCGGCAGAGCCGCCCAGGCGGGGAAGGCGCCGAGGGCTACCTCTACCGCTGCTTTCGCGTCGTCGGCGGTCGACGCTGCGAAGACGCCCGTCACCTCCGACGGTCGCCACGGGTTCCGCTTCTCGTACGTCTCACCCGAGACGCTCTCGCTCCACTCCCCGCCGATGAAGTTCTTCGCGGCCGTGGCGGACAGGATCTCGGTCATCGGGAGCTCCTTCTGAGCAGGTCGGTGGCAACGACGACGGGGTTCGTCAGGGCGCCGATCTCGGGAACATGGATCTCGACTACGTGACCCGGGAGGAGGGTGAAGTCGTCGGGCGGCACGAGACCGGTGCCCGTCAGCAGCACGCTACCCGCCGGCACGGGGTTGTCGCGCACCAACCAGCTCACAAGGTCGGGGAACGTCCGCTTCATCTTCGCGGTCGACGTCCGGCCAGAGAAGAGCTCGCCGCCGCCGGCGTCGCGGATCGTCAGCTCGATCGAGAGCGGTGCGTCCCAATCGTCCGGCACGTAGACCGCCGGTCCGAGCGCGCACGCGGCAGCAAACACCTTCGCCTGCGGCAGGTACAGCGGGTTCGCACCCTCGATGTCGCGCGACGAGACGTCGTTGCCGATCGTGTAGCCGACGATCTCGAGATCGTGGCCGAGAACGACTCCGATCTCCGGCTCCGGGACATTCCACGTTGCATCGGAGCGAATCGCGACCGGCTCGTTCGGGCCGACCGTGCGGCGGCACTGGGCGTCCTTGAGGAACAGCTCGGGCCGGTCAGCGTCGTAGACGAGGGCATACACATCGCTACCCGACTCCTCGATCCGCGCGTCGCGGCTGCGCTCGTAGGTGACGCCCGCACACCACACCTCCGGCGGATCGATCGGCCGCACGAGCACCGCGGGTGCTTCGAGGGTAAGTGTGCGCTCGTCGGCGACGAACGCCCGGGTGCCTTGCGTTGACTCAACACAAAGTCGTCCGTCGTGGGTGGCAACGCCGCCGTCGTGGACTGCACCGTCGCCGGTGCGAAAGCGGACTCGGCGCATCAGCTGGGGGACGCCATCAGAAGGTCGGTGCGATCAAGAGGTCGAGGCCACTAGAAGACGGCACGGCCGCCGGAGATGTCGTAGGTGGCTCCGGTCGAGAACGAGCACTCCTCGCTCGCGAGCCAGCAGATCA
>JANOUB010000602.1:0-5317 GCA_031416615.1 Thermoleophilia bacterium | reverse complement strand
GCGTCCAGGATCCACACCCCGCGACCGAGCGGCTTCGGCTGACTTCCGAGGGTGCGGAGCGCGAGCGCCGCGTCGGCGCGCGGAAGAACAACGTTCGGGAAGGCAGGGTCGCGTTCCCAGGCCCCGAGGTACAGCGGCTCGTATCCGAAGAGGAGGTCGTCACGACGGCTCGTCACGGCGAGGAAGTTCTCTGCCTGGGCTCGAGTCGCCTGACGCTTGTTCGGCTCCCATTCGAAGAGCTGCGGGGTGCGGTGCCAGGCCCAGCTGACCTCGAGGACGACGAGGACGGCGGTCAAGATGAAGGCCGTTGCGGGGTAGCGCCGGGTGCTGCGGACGATTCCTGCTCCCACCAGGATCGCGAAGAACGGGAGTACGAAGATCAGGTGCCGCGACTCGGGCGAGGTCGAGCCACCGAGCCGGGCGGCGAGGAACGCCGCCACCGGAACCCCGACCGCACACAGGGCGAGTACCCGCATCTCCGCGCGCGTGCCGACGAGTCCGACGAGTCCGAGTATCAGCACGGCGACGAGTGCAGGCCAGAGCCCAGTGCTGAAATCTCCGGCCGTCTGCCACAGGTACGTGACGATCGCCCATGGGCCGCCAAGCTTTGCGCCGCGACCTCCGACGCCGACGTCGAAACGTCCGGCGAGAACGAGGTCGGTGAGCCAGAACGGAGTTCCAGCGACGACGACGGCAGCGAATGCGATGGCCGCTTGCCGAAGTCGATCGCGTCGTGCGACCAGCACAAAGGTCGCCTGTGCCGCCAGCACGAGTGCTCCATACGGGTGCGACCCGATCACGAGCAGAATCACAGCACCCCACGCTCCCCATGGGAGCCACTTCCCGCGGTCGAGGGCCCGGAGGAGGAGAACGAACGAGAGGAGGGAGAGGAACAGGAAGAGGCTGTACATCCGCGCATAGACACCGTGGAAGAGGAACACCCAGCTGCCCGCGACGAGCGCCGTTGCGATCAGCGCAGTCCTGCGGTCGGCAAGTCGCCGTCCCAGGAGAGTGACGAGCGGTAGGCTCGCCACCGCGAACGCTGCGGAGACGGAGCGCAGGCCCCCGAGGCCAAAGCCCAGGTGCGCCACGGCGTAGGCGAAGAGGAAGTGGAGCGGAGCTCCCCCGCGCTCCCGGGTCACGTGCTCGACGACGCCTGCCAGGCTGTCGCGCCCGACGAAGAGCGCGAGCGTCTCGTCCTCGTGAGGTGGCCACGCCATCAACTGGTGCATCAGGAACGCCGTTGCCGCGACCGCAATCGCGCCGACCCCGATCCACAGGGCGTGGGCAGCCAGGAACGCGCGCGCCGAGACGATCAGCGGACGTGAGCCGGGAGCGGCCTCGGCGCGCTGTGTCATCGGCATTCGGACAACAGCTTCGCTGGTAGATTGGCCGCCTGATGCCGATCTACGAGTACCGGTGCCCGAACGGCCACACCTTCGAGCTCTTCCAGAAGATGAGCGATGCCCCCGCGGAGAGCTGCGAGGCATGCGGGGCGAGCCCGGTCGAGAAGGTGCTGTTCCCCGTGGCAGTGCACTACAAGGGCTCCGGCTTCTACTCGACCGACTACGGCCGCGGGTCGCGCAAGGGCGCGGCGAAGGACGGTGACGGTGACGGCGGCGGCTCGGGAGAGAAGCGCGACACGAGCGAGAAGAAGGAGCCTGCGAAGGACTCCGGCTCGAGCGACAAGAAGACCGCCGCAGCGGACTGATCTCGAGTCGGAACGACACAAGGCTTCATCCTGGTTCGGGTTTTCAAAGCTTGCGGTCTCCGATCACGCATCCCGGCGCATAGGGAAGGCCTTTCGGGGGTGGGAGCGGCGCTGACCGCCCCGTGAACATCGCGACGGTGGCGACGTTGTCCTCGGAGCCAAAGATGACGGACTGGCCGTCGGCACTGCCGGGTTCGCCACCTAGGCGGCAGTGGAGGGCGCTCGTTGTGTTCGCCCGGAAGTACGCCCAGCCGAGCTGGAGGACCTGGCCGGCGGTTAGATCGGTTGCCAGGGGCTTGACGATGTTGCCGCCCCGGAACGGCAGCTTCAGCGCCGTTCCGGCCGAGGTGACCTTGTCGGCCGTTGCCTGGACGACCTGTTGCTGGCGACGGGCCCGGTCGAGGTCGGTCTCCGAAGCATCGAGCCGGTTCTTGCGGATCCTCGAGTAGATCAGCGCGCGTTGCCCGTTCATGTGCTGGCGGCCCTTCTCGAATCGCCAGCCATCCCAAGTCCGGCATCGGGCCGCCGAATAGGGACAGTCGAACTGATTGGCGAGGATCGGCGCCGGCACGTCGACGTCGATCCCGCCGACCGAGTCGATCAGGTCTCGGAAGCGGTCGAAGTCGACGAAGGCGACGTGGTTGACGTCGAGCCCCGTCAGGCTCTTGACGGTCCGCAGCGCAAGCGCCGCGCCGCCGATCTGGAACGCTGCGTTGATCTTGGCCGCTCCGTTCCCGGGGATCTCGACTCTCAGGTCGCGCGGGATCGAGAGAAACGCAAGTCGGTGTTTACCGGGGTCGGTGCGGATCAGCATGATCGAGTCTGAGCGGTTTGCATCGCCGCGCCCTGGCTGGGTGCCGCCGTCGGTGCCGAGTACGAGGATCGTCGTCGGCGTCGAGAAGAGCAGCCCGTCCTGCTTCGTCAACTCGGCGACCACGGGAGCGGGAACACGGGCGTTGGCTACGGAGATGCCCCGTGAAAACGACAGGTAGCTGGCCACGAGCCAGACCACGCCGAGGAGCAACACGACGGCAAGCGCAAGCGTGATGCGCCGTCCCAGCCGCCGCTGTCGGGGCTTCGGCGGCGTGGTGGCAGCACCGGATTCCGGAGGGCGGCTGCTCGACGGACGTTGCAGCGGGACCTTGCCCTTTGCCCGACCGCCCTTGTACACCCGATAGGGCTTCGCTTGTTCGGGCATCCGGGCGGATATCGTAGCCGCGCCATGCATGAAGAACGCGTTATCGGAGTCGACCTCGGTGGAACGAAGATCCTCGCCGGCCTTGTCGCGCGCGACGGAACGATCGGACGCACGATCGAGATCGCCACCCCGGACGGAACCCAGGCGCAGGTTCTGGGCGCGGTCGACGGCGTTGTCGAGGACCTGCTCCTCGATGGCGCGGCTGCGATCGGGTACGGCGTCCCCCTCAACATAGATCGCCGCACCGGCGTCGCCCTGCGGGCGACGAACCTCCCTCTACACGCAGTCCACTTCCCCGATCGCGCCCGCGACCGCTACGCCTTGCCGGCCGGTGTCGAGAACGATGGGAACGCTGCAGCGCTCGCAGAGTGGCGGCTTGGAGCCGGGCGTGAGGCGACAGATCTGGTCATGCTCACCCTCGGCACCGGCGTCGGCGGCGGCCTCGTCATCGACGATCGCCTCTACCGTGGGTGGGCCGAGCTCGGGCACATCGTGGTCGTCGCAGGTGGGCAGTCGTGTCAGGGAAGCTGCCACGGGCGAGGGCATCTCGAGGCCGTGGCGTCGGGCCTCGCGGCCGATCGAGTCGCCGCCGAGCTCTATGGGCCAGGCGCGGAAGCCCCGACCCTCGTGGAGCAGGCGCGCGCCGGCGATACCCGGGCGATCGAGGCGCTCGCAGAGATAGGAAGGCTGCTCGGCGTCGCGATCGGATCGCTCGTCAATATCTTCGACCCCGACGTCGTAGTTGTCGGTGGTGGCTTTGGTGCTGCCGCCGGCGACTTCGTGCTCGGGCCCGCCCGTATTGCGGCGCGAGCCGAGGCGATCCAGCCCGCCGACGAGACGCTGCGAATCGTTCAGGCCGACCTCGGCGACGAGGCCGGCCTGATCGGGGCGGCACTCGTCGGGTTCGAGGCGCTCGACGGAGTGCGGTGAGTCGTGCCGCTCGCCGTCTGCGCCACACCGATCGGGAACCTCGCTGACGTGACGCTGCGCGTGCTCGAAGAGCTCGCCTGCGCTGACACGGTTCTGTGCGAGGACACACGTCATCCGCGCGTGCGGCTCGAGCGCCACGGGATCCGGGCGCGGCTTCTCTCCTACCATCGCCACAACGAGGCAGCCCGGGCTGCCGATCTCGTGCCGCGACTCGTGGCCGGCGAGCGCATGGCGCTCGTTTCGGACGCTGGCCTGCCTGGGGTGAACGATCCCGGCGCAAGGCTCGTCGTGGCTGCGCTCGCCGCTGGTGTCGCCGTGACGGTTTTGCCGGGGCCGTCGGCCGTCGAGACGGCGCTCGTCGCGAGCGGTCTCGCCGGTGAGCAGTATCGGTTCGTGGGCTACATCCCGCGGGGCGAGCGGGGAAGAGCAGCTCTGTGGCAGGAACTGAGCTCGTGGCCGCATCCCACCGTCGCGTTCGAGTCGTCGAAGCGCCTGCCGGCGACGCTCGCCAGTCTCGCCGCTGCCGAGCCGAAACGGCTGGTGGCGGTCTGCCGGGAGTTGACGAAAGCCTTCGAAGAGGTCGTGTGTGAGTCGGCGAACATGCTCTCTGAGCTCTATCGGGAGGCGCCGAAGGGAGAGGTAACGCTCGTCATCGGCCCGTCGACGCGAGTCGCCGACGCTGCGGCGGCCGTCGCCGCAGTCGCCGAGCTCGTTGCCGCGGGCGCGCCGCGTGGTGCGGCGGCGAGCATCGTTGCTCGGCTCACGGGTGTCCCGCGCAATGCGCTCTACAGCAGCTCTTTGTAGGCCGATTTGACAACGAAGAAGTGAACGAGTACAGTTTCGTCTTCATCGTTGTCCAAATTGGTAACAGGAGGTGGAACGTGCGTCGTCTCACGCTCGGGTTGGTGGTACTCGCAGCGCTTGGCCTGGCCCCATCGGCGGCGGCCTGGACGTGGCCGCTCGGAGGGGATGTACTTCGTCCCTACTCGCTCGGTCCCGATGCGTATGCGGCCGGTCAGCATCGTGGTCTCGATGTCGCCGGGTCGGGCGGAGAGCCGGTGCGGGCTCCTGCGTCGGGAACGGTGTCGTTCGCCGGTGTCGTGCCGACCTCTGGCCGTACCGTGACGATCCAGCTTGACGGGTACGCGGTTTCCTTGACCCATCTCGGTGAGATCTCGGTTGCGAAGGGAGCAGTGGTCGCCGAGGGGGATACGATCGGCGTCGCCGGGCAGAGTGGTGAGGCCGAGTGGCCAACCCCCTATGTCCATCTGGGAATCAGGGTGTCGGCCGCGGCCGACGGCTACGTCGATCCGGCCACGCTCCTGCCACCGCGAGCGGTCGCTCCGCCACCGGTCGTTGCTGTACCCGTCGTAGTGCCTGTCCCTGTGGCAACGCCTGCAAGCCCACCGGCACCGGCACCGGTGCCATCTCCCGGCACCGTCGTGTCTGCACCCGCAGCCGTTGCAGTCGGGTCACCC
>JANOUB010000601.1:0-5844 GCA_031416615.1 Thermoleophilia bacterium | reverse complement strand
TCGGCGCCCTGGAGGTCGGCGACGACGATGCGCGCCCCTTCGGCCGCGAGCCCGTGGGCGATCGCGTTGCCGATGCCCTGCGAGGCGCCGGTGACGATCGCGACCTTGCCGTCGAGTTGGGCCATCGATACCCCGCTACTGGAGTGCCGAGAACGACGTCGGCGTCAGGATGCGGTTCTGCTGGGTGTGGATCAACGGCTGGATCTTGACCAGGAACGCCTTCCAATCGTCGCGCGCCTGCAGCGCCGCGCGTCTCTCCTCACGCTCCGAGAAGCTGTCGTACCGCCACATGCTCGTGTACGTCGAGAGCGCCCCGATCTCAGTCGTGAACGCGCCCACGAACCCACCCAGTACCTCTTTCTGAATCGCGATCCCCTCCTCTGCGTACAACCGCACGAGTTCCGGCAGCTGGCCCGTGTGAACGTGGTAGTCGCGTTGCTCGACGATCACCATCAATGCGCCCTCCCGACACCTTCGACCGGAAGCCAGTAGGGGACGGGCGCATGCCCGTCCCGGTCCCGGTCGGATGCTCGACCGACCTGTGGGGCAAACCAGCAATCCGTTCCGAGGCGAGGCACTAGATCGGCTCCCCGATGCCGCCCATCGCGAGATACTTCAGCTCGACCCAATCGTCGACGCCGTAGCTCGAGCCCTCGCGTCCGATACCCGATTCCTTCATGCCACCGAACGGCGCCACTTCGGAAGAGATGAAGCCCGTGTTGATGCCGACGATTCCATACTCGAGCGCCTCCGCAACCCGCCAGGTGCGGCCGAGATCCCGAGTGTAGAAGTACGCGGAGAGACCGTACGGCGTGTCGTTCGCGATCGCGACCGCCTCGGCGTCGGTCGTGAATCGGTTGATCCCCGCGACAGGGCCAAAGGTCTCCTCGCAGCTCATCGCCATGTCCATCGTGACCCCGGTGAGCACGGACGGCTGGAAGAACTGCCCTTCGATCCGACTCCCGCCGACGCGAATCTCTGCTCCCTGGGCCAGCGCGTCCTCCACGTGACGTTCGACCTTCGCGACGGCCGGCCCGTCGATCAGCGGCCCGACCTGGGCGCCCTCGGTGAACCCGTCGGCAACCTTCAGCGCCGCGACCGCCTCGCTGAACGCGCCGACGAAGTCATCGTAGATCCCGTCCTGGACGAGGAACCGGTTGGCCGAGATGCACGTTTGACCGGAGTTCCTGAACTTGCACATGATCGCACCGGCTACCGACTCGGCGAGATCGGCGTCGTCGAAGACGATGAACGGGGCGTTGCCGCCGAGCTCGAGCGACACCTTCTTCACCTGACCCGCGCACTGCGCCATCAGCAGCTTGCCGACCTCGGTCGAGCCGGTGAAGCCGAGCTTGCGCACGATGGGGTTCGACGTCATCTCGCCGCCGATCGACGGCGCATCTGCTGCATCGCCCGTGACGATGGAGAAAACGCCGGCCGGGACGCCCGCCTCCTCTGCGAGCGCCGCGATCGCGAGAGCCGTGAGGGGCGTCTGCTCGGCCGGCTTCAGCACCATCGTGCACCCGACGGCAAGGGCCGGCGCTGACTTGCGCGTCGGCATCGCGGCCGGGAAGTTCCACGGGGTGATGCCGGCAGTCACCCCGATCGCCTCCCGCAACACGACGATCCGCCTGTCGGGCAACGACTGCGGAATGACCCGTCCGTCAAGCCGCTTCGCCTCCTCACCGAACCACTCGTAAAACGAGGCGGCGTAGCCGATCTCCGCCTTCGCCTCGAGGAACGGCTTCCCCTGCTCGCGAACGAGCAGTGCCGCCAGATCGTCGATGCGCTCCATCATCAGATCGGAGAGGCGGCGCAGGATCCGGGCCCGATCCTTGGCGGTCCGGTGCTTCCACCCGGGCAGCGCGCGCTGCGCAGCCTCGATCGCGCGGCGCGTCTCGGCCGCCCCCAGACGAGGAACATCGGCGATGGTCGCGCCGGTGGCGGGGTCGACGACGGGGAACGTGGCGCCGGAGTCGGCATCGACCCACGCGCCGTCGATATAGGCCTGGTCGCGCAGGAGGTCTGTCTCGAGGGCTGTCATCCGTCGGACGATAGCGATAGCCGGGACCAACTCGAACCGGTCTCGCCCACCGAACATCCCCCGTCGGAGCCTTGCAATCCCAGACGGGGGAGGGACGATACGATACTGATGGTCATGGATGTGCAGTTCACCCGCTTCGAAGACGTCGAGTCGTTCGCACTCGCCGAGGGCGTGGCAGGCCGTCCCCTTTTCGGCGAAGGGGCGATGATCAACCTGATCGAGTTCACTGCCGGCGCCACCGTGCCGGAGCACAGCCACCCTCACGAGCAACTAGGCATCGTCTTGCGCGGCATGCAGGCGCTCGTCGTCGGTGGCGTCGCACGGGAACTCGGCCCGATGGAGGGGTACGTGCTCCCGGGGCACGTCGAGCATTCGGCCTACTGCGGGCCGGAGGGCGCGACCGTGATCGACGTCTTCTGTCCTGTGAGGGAGGACTATCGGGAGAGATGGGGCGGTTCCTCCGCCGTAAGCGGGTAGCCGGGGCGCCGTCTGGGGACGGCGTCTGGCGGGTTCCCGCGCGGTTCAATTTCACCCGCGACGTCGTCGAGGCGTTCGCCGCCGATTCTTTGCGGCCGGCGCTGACCTTCGTCGATCGTGAGGGCATCATCGACCGGCGCACGTTCAGAGAGGTCGCGGCCGACGCGAATCGGTGGGCGGCGCTTCTGCGTGCCCGCGGCCTCCATCCCGGAGACCGTCTGCTCGTGTTCGTCGGCAAGACGCCCGCCTGGCATGCAATTCTCCTCGGGGCGCTAAAGGCCGGTCTCGTCACTGTTCCCTGCTCCGAGATGCTGCGCGCCCGCGACCTGGCGTTCCGCGCCGAGCACTCCGGCGCCCGCCTCGTCGTTGCCGACCGCGAACGCGCGCCCGAGCTGGCACGGATGGACGTTCCCGTCGAGGTCGTGCTGATCGAGGAGGTCGCTGCCGAGCTGCGAGAGCTGTCGGTCGAGCAGCCGACGCACGACACGGCGGCCGGCGACATCGCTTTCATCCTCTACACGTCGGGCACGACGAAGGATCCGAAAGGGGTGATCCACACCCACGGCTACACCTGGGCGCAACGCCTGCAGGCCGAGCACTGGCTCGACGCGCACCCGGGCGACCTCGTCTGGTGCACCGCCGGGACGGGCTGGGCGAAGTCGATCTGGAACGTTCTGCTCGGGCCCTGGTCATGCGGAGCCGAGATCGCCATTCACGAGGGTGGCTTCGACGCGGAACAACGCTTCGATCTCATCCGACGGCTCGGCGTGACCGTGCTCTGCCAGGCGCCGACCGAGTACCGACTGATGGCAAAGCTCCCGTGGCTGGCACGCTTCGACCTCGGCCGCCTGCGTCACGCCGTGTCGGCCGGCGAGCCGCTCAACCCCGAGGTGATCAAGGCGTTCCGCGACGCATTCGGGCTTACTGTGTACGACGGCTACGGGCAGACCGAGAACACGCTCCTCGTCGCGAACGCACCCGGCACGCAGATCAAGCCCGGCTCGATGGGGTTGCCGACACCCGGCCACGAGGTGGCCGTGATCGACGATCAGGGAAACGAGCAGCCGGTGGGCACAGAAGGCGACATCGCCCTGAAAGGACGGCCGCCGTCACTGTTTCGCGAGTACTGGGACGCGCCCGACGAGACGAGTGCCGTCTTCCGCGGGGACTGGTACATCACGGGCGACCGGGCGACACGCGACGAGGACGGGCACCTGTGGTTCACTGGGCGGGCCGACGACGTCATCCTCAGCGCCGCCTACCGCATCGGCCCGTTCGAGGTCGAAAGCGCTCTGCTCGAGCATCCCGCAGTCGCTGAAAGCGCCGTCGTCGGCAAGCCCGACGCCGACAGAGGCCAGCTCGTCAAGGCCTTCATCGTCCTTGCCGCCGGAGTCGAACCGTCGGACGCGCTCGTCGTCGAACTCCAGGACCACGTGAAGGCCGTCACGGCGCCCTACAAGTACCCGCGCGAGATCGAGTTCGTCACCGAACTGCCGAAAACCGCGAGCGGCAAGATCCGGCGGGTCGAGCTCCGCGAGAGGGACAGGGCCGGCCGTGCCGGAGATGGCACGCCCGACACGGTCGACAAGCTCGCAGAGCTACGTGCCGAGGCGTCTCGGCAGGCCGAGGAGCGTGCCCGCGAGGCCGAGGCGCGGGCGGCTGAGATCCTGGCGCTCGAGCAGGCAGCGCGGGTGCGTGAGGAAGCTGCCGCTCGCGCTGAGGAGGAGACCCGGAGAGCCGAGGCGACGCGGGCCGAAGAGCAGGTTCGCCGAGAAGCGGCGGAGCAGGCGGTCATCGAGGAGGCTCCCCGCCGCAAGGAGGCGCGCGCGGCCGAGGGGTCTGAGCTCGCCGCGGTCGAGGCTGCTTCCCGCGCTGAGAGGCGAGCAGACCTGGAACACCGTACCGCCAACGCGCTGGCCGAAGAGCAGGTCCGCCTAGAGCACGAAGCGCGGGAACTCGAGGCGGCGGAGCATGTCCGGCTGGCCGCAGAGCAGGCCCGCCGCGAAGAAGAAGCGCAGGAGGCCGAGCAGGTTCGGCTTGCCGCAGAGCAAGCCAGGACCGTCGAGGAGCAGTGCCGGCGCGAGAAAGAGGTACGCGCCGCTGGAGCTACGGAGCGCGTTGCGTCGAAGGCCGCGTCCGATCCAGATTCTGGGCAGCACACCGCGGCATCGGCAGAAGCGGCCACGGAGCCGTCCTCACGGGCCGCCCGCAGGGAGGAAGAACGGCAACGCAAGGAGGAAGAACGACAACGCAGGCAGGAAGAACAGCGGCTCGAGGAGGAGGAAAAGGCGGCGGCCGAGCAGCGCAAGCGCGACGAGGCCGAGGAGCGCCGTGCCGCGGCGGAACGTGGGCGAGAAGCCGAGCGCCAGCGCAAGGAGGACGAGAAGCGCCGCCGCGAGGCAGGAAAGGGAGCCGCCGAGCAAGCTCGCCGGGAGGTCGAGGAGACCCGGCGCGCCGAGCAAGCGGCCGAAGCTGACCGGCGCGCGGCAGAAGACCAGCAACGTGCGGAGGAGAAGGAACGGCGGCGAGAGGCAACGAGGCGAACGTCCACTCAACCGACCATCCCCGAGTCCGAGCACCCCGAGGACGATCAGGGCCGCCTGAACCCTGCCCTGATCGCGCGCCTCCGCGCGTACGGACGCAGCAAGGACCCTGAGGATCCCGAGACACCGGCGGCATGAGACCGTGAGCCAGACAATCGAGGCGCCCGCCGAGGTACGTCTCCCCGAGGCAGACGAGGAAAGACACGACGACAGACCGTGGATCGTGATCGTCTGGAACGATCCGATCAACCTGATGTCGTACGTCGCCTTCGTGTTCCGCAAGCTCTTCGGCTTCTCCGAGTCCGAGGCGACGCGGTTGATGATCCAGGTACACGAGGAGGGCAGAGCCGTTGTCGCGTCGGGAACCCGGGAGAGGTCAGAGCACGACGTCGCCCGTCTGCATGGACACGGGCTCTGGGCCACACTCCGGCAGGATTGAGGCATGAGTCGACGCATCGGGCGAGACGGGTCGGGAGGCTACCGGCTCCGACTTCCCGCCGAGGAGCGAGACGTTCTGCGTGGTCTCCCAGCCCAGCTCCGGGAGCTCCTGCAGACGAGCGATCCGAGCCTCGAACGGCTCTTTCCGCCCGCCTACGACGACACCGAAGCCGACGACGAGTACGGCGAACTCGTGCGCGGGGATCTCCTCGAGGGGAAACTCGCGGCCCTCGAGGTCGTTGAGCAGACGGTCGATGCCGACCGCCTCACAGAAGAGCAGCTAGAGGCGTGGCTGGGCGCGCTCGAGAGCCTCCGCCTGGTGCTCGGGACAAAACTCGACGT
>JANOUB010000600.1:0-1864 GCA_031416615.1 Thermoleophilia bacterium | reverse complement strand
CTCGCCGGCGACGTTCGGGCACTTCGGGGGCAGCGGCACGTTTCTCTGGGTCGACCCGACGATCGGAATCGCGTGCGCCGCACTGACGACCCGTGATTTCGACGTGTGGGCCAAGATCGCATGGCCCGCGCTCGCGGACGCAATCGTGCGCGAGCTCGCTCTCGCGTGATACACCGTGGCGAGCCGTGGCTGACACGATCATCTCTCTCGACCACGTCTCGAAAAACTTCGGCTCCAAGGCTGCGGTCAGCGACATCACCTTTGAGGTGCAGGCGGGCCGCTGTCTCGGCTGGCTCGGGCCGAACGGCTCCGGCAAGACAACCCTGATCCGGTGCATGCTCGGGCTCGCCAGCGCAAGCTCGGGCACCGTCGTCGTTCGCGGTTTCGAGATGCCGCACCAGGTGACAAAGGCGCTCGAGCGCGTGGGAGGGATCGTCGAGGAGCCGCGCTTCTACCCCTATCTGTCCGGACGCGCGAACCTCGAGGTGTGGGCGGGCTACTACGGAGGTGAGGCCCATGACCGCGTCGGTCGCGTGCTCGACCGGGTCAACCTCTCCGCGCGCGCGGACAGCAAGGTAAAGGAGTACTCACTCGGTATGCGCCAGCGCCTCGGCGTTGCCCGCAGCCTGCTCACCGATCCCGAGCTGCTGATCCTCGACGAACCGTCGAACGGCCTCGACCCGGCTGGCATCGCGGAGTTCCGCGACATGATTCGCTCGTTCGTGGAGGAGGAGAATCGCACGGTCTTCATCTCGTCTCACCTGCTCGATGAGGTGCAGAAGATCGCCGATGACATCGCGATCGTGCAGTCGGGCAAGCTCGTGCTGCACGGGTCGGTGGCCGAGCTCGTCGCCGGTGGGCGGCAACGTCTCCGCGTCAGGGTCGACCGCGGCGAGGCGGCCGAGGCTGTTGTGCGCGCCCTGCCGTTCGTCACGGGAGTCGAGCGAACGGGAGGCGAGTTGCACCTGACGCTCGGCCAGATCGACGACGCCCAGGCCATGGCCGTCACGGGCGCCCTCGTTGGTGCTGGGATCGGCGTCGCCGAGATCGTGCACGAGGGTGAGTCGCTCGAGGCGCGCTTTCTCGAGATCACGGCGGGCAACGTTCCCGGCGAGATGGGCGAGGCCGCGCGGTGATTCGGGCAGCGTTGAGGGCGATGGTCGGGCGCCGTGGCAGCTTCTGGGGCGGTTCGGGCACGGTTCTCGTCGTGACGCTGATCGTGGTGGTCGTCGTCTGGATCGTGCACATTCACGACCGCGACGGGCATCCGTCGATCGGCGGCCAGACGATGCTCGATGCCACGAGCTCCGTGCTGGTGATCATCGGGGTCGTCGTGTCGATCCTGATCGGTGCACTGGCCGGCTCGTACGACGTCGCCCAGGGGACAATGCGCTATCTCATGATGACCGGCGCCAGCCGCTTTGGGATCTACGGGACCAGGATCGTCGCGACCGTGCTCACCGTCTGGCTCGCGCTCGCGCCTGCGGTAGTGCTCGCAGTGCTGGCGACGCTTCTCCTGCCGCATACGGCCGGCGACGGCGTCAGCGGCTCCGCGGTCGCGGCCTTCCTCTGGGCAGTGGTGCTCGGCTCAGCGGTCTTCGCACTCATCAGCATGGCGGTCGGCTCGCTGTTGCGGTCGAACGGGGCTGCCATCGCGGTCGCGCTCATCATCAACGTCGCGTTGACGCCACTGCTGGCGCTACTCGGCGCCTGGAACCAGACGGTTGCGGATCTCACCCTGCCACTCGCCTTCATTCGCCTGACCGGTGGGGACACGAGCGCCTCGATCCCCGTCGCCGCCGTCGCGCTCGCCCTCTGGATGATGGCATTTCTGACGGTCGGCTTCACGCGCGTCTATCGCGAC
>JANOUB010000599.1:0-1646 GCA_031416615.1 Thermoleophilia bacterium | reverse complement strand
CAGGTTGACGCTCTCGATGTGCGGTGTGTGCGGGAACATGTCGACCGGGCGGCAACGGCGCAGCTCGTAGCCGAAGTCTTCACGGAGCGTCTTCAGATCCGAGGCGAGCGTTGTCGGGTTGCAGGAGACGTACACGATGCGCGGTGCCCGCAGCCTCGCCATCCTCCGCAGCGCTTTCCCGGCGAGACCGGCGCGCGGAGGGTCGACCACGATCACGTCAGGTGCCCCGGCTCGCTCGTGCAGCTCCTCGAGCGCAAGCGACACGTTGCCGGCGAAGAACGCTGCGTTCGTGATCCCGTTCAGCTCGGCGTTCTCGATCGCGCAGGCGACGGATTCTTCGGAGATCTCGACCCCCCACACGGTCAGCGCCTCGGGCGCAAGCGCGAGCCCGATTGTGCCGGTGCCGCAATACAGGTCGTACACCGTCTCGCCGCCCGTCAACCCCGCGAACTCGCGCGCGATCGAATACAGCGTCTCGGCCATCTCGGTGTTCGTCTGCAGGAATGCGTTCGGCCGCACCCGAAATCGCAGCCCGAGGATCTCCTCCTCGATCGCGTCCTCGCCCCACAGCAGCACGGTAGGCAAGTTCGTCACCTCGGCCGGCGTGTCGTTGACCGCCCAGTGAATCGAGCGTACCTCCGGGAACTGTCGCAGCACCTCGACGAGGTACCCCTCCTCGAACTTCTTGCCCTTGCCGGTGACAAGCTGTACCAGCACCTGCCCCGTGTTCCGCCCTTCGCGAAACACGAGGTGACGGAGATAGCCCTTATGGGTGCTCTGGTCGTAGGCCTCGAGCTTCTCCTCACGTGCCCACGCCTGCACCGCGTCGCGGATCGCGTTGCCGAGGTCGGTCGTGAGCAGGCACACCTCGAGAGGAAGAACCTCGTCCCATCGTCCGGCGCGGTGGAACCCGAGCGCCGGGCCGCCCTCGGTCTGGGTGAACGAATACTCGAGCTTGTTGCGGTACCCGTACTGGGACGCAGCAGGCACGATCGGCTCGAGCGGCGGATCCGCGATTCCACCCAGCCGCACGAGCGCGTCGCGCACCTGCGCTTCCTTCGACTCGAGTTGGCGATCGTACGCGTAATCCTGAAAGCGGCAGCCGCCGCAGGCGCCGAAATGGGGGCACGGTGCCACGACCCGGTCGGGGCCTGGCGAGATGACCTCGAGCGCGGTCGCCTCGGCGAACCCACGCTTCACCTTGGTGACGCGGGCGCGCACGGTGTCGCCGGGCAAGCCACGGCGGACGAACACGACGAAACCGTCCAGGCGTGCGACTCCGTTGCCGCCGAAGGCAAGCGAGTCGACGTGGAGCTCGAGCTCCTCACCGTTCTGGACAGGGGCGGCCATGAGGAACGGAGCCTACGCTACTGCAGGACGCTGACGTACACGGACCGCTCGCGTGGGCCGTCGAACTCGCAGAAGAAGATGCCCTGCCACACACCCAGAGCGAGCGCGCCGTCGTCCCGCAACGGGATCAGCACACTCGGCCCCATGAAGGCAGCGCGGATGTGTGTGGGCGCGTTCTCCTCGCCTTCCTCGATGTGCTGCCAGGCCCAGTCGGCCGGCACGATGCGCTCGAGCGCTGTTTCGAAGTCACGCGCGACGGCAGGGTCGGCATGCTCGTTGATCGTGACCCCCGCCGT
>JANOUB010000598.1:0-2035 GCA_031416615.1 Thermoleophilia bacterium | reverse complement strand
AGTCGTAGCGATAGGTCGTCGGCGGCTTGCGCTTGCGGAACTGCGCCTGCGTCCCGACCTCGGGCCGCAGCAGCGCCTCCTCCTCGTGGACATAGGTCTCCGCGCGCTGCGGGTGATGGGGTCGCGGCACAGGTACGAGCCTAACCGGAAGTTTTCGCTGCTGAGGCGGTTCGAGTGAAACAACCGCGAGGCGTAAGCCCGGATCATTCATCTCGCGCGGGCGTTGCATCCCATCCGGGCTAGAGTCGGCGCGATGGCGACCTTCGACGCTGTTTTCGTCGGCTCCGGGATCAACTCACTGGTCGGCGCCGCCCTGCTCGCCCGAGACGGCTGGAGCGTGTGCGTGCTCGAGCGCAACGACGTCGCGGGTGGCTGCATCAGGACGTCGAGCGACCTGACCCTGCCCGGGTTCACCCACGAGGTGCTCGCGTCCTGGCACCCCCTGTTCACCGGCTCTGCCGCCTACGCGGAGCTGAAGGACGATCTCGACCGGCGCGGAGTCGCCTACGTCAACACCGATCTCCCCACCGGCGCTGCGTTTCCCGACGGCTCCGCAGCGTTCATCACGGGCTCACTCGAGGGCAACGTGACGGAGTTCGACCGGTTGACGCCCGGCGACGGCGCTGCCTGGGAGCGCCAGTTCAACGCATTCATGGCAAACGCCGATCTCTCGTTCGGGATCCTCTCGACGGAGCTGTGGTCGACCGCGGGCCTCTCGCTCGGCCGCAAGGCTTTCCGGCGACTCGGCCGCCGCGGATTGCTCGAGTTTGCCGGCAACACGCTCGTGAGCTGTCGCGACTGGGTATCTGGAACCTTCGAGTCCGAGGCAGCTCGCGGCGTCCTCGCGCCGTGGGTGCTGCACACGGGCCTCGGCCCGGATCAGGCGACGTCGGGCTTTATGACCCAGGTGATCGGCGCCGCGCTGCAGCTCGGCGGGATGCCCGTGCCCGTCGGTGGTGGCGTCCGCCTCGTCGACGCGCTCGCGGGAATCGTCACCGACGCCGGCGGCGAGGTGCGTCTCGAGGCCGACGTCCAGCGGATCCTGGTGGCAAGTGGCCGGGCCACCGGCGTGCGGCTCGCAGACGGAGAGGTCGTCGCAGCAACCCGCGCCGTCGTCGCAAATGTCACGCCGACGCAGCTCTACGGAAAGCTCCTCGGTGGCTCCGAAGCTCCCGCCGGCGTCACCGCGGCGGCAACACGCTTTCGCTACGGCCGGGCCGAGATGCAGATCCATCTTGCGCTCGACGAGCCACCCCGCTGGAAGGGACAGGATGCCGAGCGCCTCGCGCGCTGCCCGATCGTCCACGTCACACCCGGCCTCGACGGTGTCTCGTGCGCCGTCAACGAGGCGGAGCGCGGGCTGCTTCCCGCCGAGGCGACGATCGTGTGCGGTCAGCCGGTTGCGCTCGACCCGTCCCGCGCGCCGAGCGGGAAGTCCCTTCTGTGGATCCAGCTGCAGGAGCTTCCGGCGGGCAAGGTCAAGGGTGACGCTGCCGGCGAGCTCGACACCGGTGACGGTACCTGGACGGAAGACCTGCGCGAGGCATACGCCGATCGGATCGTCGCCCGGCTCGGCGAGTCGGTCGAGAATCTCGGGGCAGCGACGTTGAAGCGGGTCGTCATCTCCCCCACCGATCTCGCGGCCCTCAATATGAACCTCGTCGGAGGCGATATCTACGGCGGCTCGTGTGCCCTCGACCAGAACCTCCTCTGGCGCCCACTGGCCGAGGCTCCCGGCCACGAGACGGCCGTGGCCAGGCTCTGGCACATCGGAGCCAGTACCCACCCCGGTCCCGGCCTCGGGGCCGGGTCCGGCTATCTCGTCGCAAAGGAGCTGACGAGGCCGCCGATGGCGCGTCGCCTCCTTGCAAACCTTCCAGGACGCTCGTGATTGTCTCGCTCTCCGAGATCTCGACGGTCGACTCCTCGTTCGCCGAGGACGTCGAGGCCTACGCAGCGGCCGGGTTCGATGCGATCGGGCTGTGGGAGTTCAAGCTGCCACACGACGACGACGCCAACACCGCTCTGCTCCATG
>JANOUB010000597.1:0-1734 GCA_031416615.1 Thermoleophilia bacterium | reverse complement strand
TTCGCCGAGATGACTCCCGACGAGTACCGGCGCGTCAGGCGTCTGATCGCGGCAATCGCAGGGAATCGTCCGCTCCGCGACTCGCGCCGCCGCCGCTCTGACCCGCGCGGCGACCGCCTCGACATGCGTCGCCTGATCCGGCACTCGCTGCGTACGGGCGGCGACCCCGTCGACCGGCCGTATCGCGCCCGCAAGAAAGTGCCGCGGAAGCTCGTCGTCCTCTGCGACGTCTCCGGCTCGATGGACGCGTACGCCCGGGCCCTCGTGTTGTTCCTCCATGCGGCCGTCGGCTCCGGACCCGGCGTCGAGGCGTTCGCATTCGGCACGCGGTTGTCGCGCCTCACCCCAGAGCTCGGGACGCGCGATCCGGATTCGGCGCTCGAGAAGTGCACGGAGGCGGTGACCGACTGGGGCAGCGGTACCCGGATCGGCGCTTCGCTGAAGGAGTTCAACGACCTCTACGGCAAGCGAGCGCTCTCGCGCGGTGCGGTCGTCGTGATCGTCTCGGACGGCTGGGAGCGCCAGGATCCGGAGCTCGTCGGCCGCGAGATGGCCCGGCTCGCCCGCGCCGCCTATGCGGTCATCTGGGTCAACCCGCTGAAGGGAAATCCGGAGTACCAGCCGCTCGCCGGCGGTATGCGCGCTGCGCTGCCGTACGTCGACCGGTTCCTCTCCGGCCATAATCTGAGGAGTCTGGAAGAGCTGGCGGCGGTACTCGCCGGCATCGAGAGGAGGCACGCAGCGTGAAAGAGATCCTGGACGAGGTGGAACGCTGGCGCGAAGCCGGTGAGAAGGTCGTCGTCGCAACGGTCGTCGCGACCCGCCGGTCGGCCCCACGCCCGGTGGGCACGAGCCTTGCCATCTCGGAGTCGGGGAAGATGTGCGGTTCCGTCTCGGGTGGCTGCGTCGAGGGCGACGTGTTCGAGAACGCGATGGACGTGATGCGCTCAGGCGAGGCGAAGATGCTGAGCTATGGCATCACCGACGACATGGCCTGGAGCGTGGGCTTGCCCTGCGGCGGCGAGATCGACGTGTTCGTGGAGCCCGTCGAATGAGCTTCGTGCGCCGATTGTCGGAGCTGCACGCGTCGGGCGAGCGCGGCGTCCTGTTCACCGTTGTCGCGGGTGAGGGCATCGGTGGCAAGGAGCTCATGCTCGAGACCGGCGAGCGGATCGGCGGCGGTGTTCCGGGTGAGGCGACCGGCCAGTTCGGTGAGCTGGTGCGTCGCGGCCGCAACAAGCTGCTCTCCCTCGGCGGCGACACGAAGGTGTTCGCCGAGTGGTATGGGCCGCCGCCGCGGCTTTTCGTGTACGGCGCGGTCGACACGGCCGAGTCGCTGTGCAGAGCAGCAAAGCTCCTCGGCTGGACTGCGATCGTCGGCGATGCCCGTGGCATGTTCCTGACGCCCGAGCGGATGCCGTCGGCTGACGTGCTGATCGAGAAATGGCCTGAGGAAGCGATTGCCGAGCTCGCGCCCGACCACCAGACGGCGGTTGTCGTCCTGACGCACGACGACAAGTTCGACGAGCCCGCGTTGAAGGCGGCGCTCGCCTCCGAGGCGTTCTACGTGGGTGCGCTTGGCTCGCGGCGAACGACGGAACGCCGCCGCGGCCGTCTGCTCGAGGCGGGCGTGGCGGAGGAGCAGCTCGCCCGGATCATGGGCCCCTGTGGCCTCGACATCGGCGCCGACACGCAGGAGGAGACGGCACTCGCGATCCTGGCCGAGATCCTGGC
>JANOUB010000596.1:0-4351 GCA_031416615.1 Thermoleophilia bacterium | reverse complement strand
CGGACCGAGGCAAGGCCGCCGCCGTAGCGTCCGATCGGCGTCCGCACCGCCGAGAGGATGACAGCGCGTGTCACGCCTCTAGCCACTCCCTAGCCACTTCCCCGGATAGTCGCAGAAAGAGGCGAAGCCCAAATAGGGAGGGGTCACAGGGAACCGTAGGTTCCCGGCTTCAGGATCCACGCGAAGCGTGGCAACAAGCAGATGCTCCTGGGGAGGGTGCGATACGCTCTTTCATCGCACCCTCCCCAGGAGCCAGCGGTCGACCTGCTCGGCGCACTGACGCCCTTCGTTGATCGCCCAGACGATCAACGACTGTCCGCGGCGAGCGTCACCGGCCGCGAAGACACCGTCCGCCGACGTGGCGTAGGCGGGGGCCTGGGCGTTACCGCGCCCATCGCGCTCGACCCCGAGTTGCTCGAGCAGCGGCTGCTCAGGGTGGAGGAACCCCATCGCCAAAAGAACGAGCTCGGCGGGGCGCGATTCCTCCGTCTCCGGGATCGGCGCAAACGGTGGCATGCCGTCGTTGTGCGCCCAGTGGATCTGCGCCACCTTGCCGCCCGAACCCGAGAAGTACGTCGTCGAGATCGCGAAATCGCGCTCGCCGCCTTCCTTGAGCGCATACGAGGTGCGAAGCTTCAGCGGCCACTGCGGCCACGGCGTCAGGTCGTCCGGGCGCTTCGCGGGCGGCTCGCCGAGCACCTCGATCTGAGTCACCGAAGCTGCCTGCTCCCGGTGCGCGTTCGCGACACAGTCGGCGCCTGTGTCACCGCCGCCGATCACGATCACGTGCTTCCCTGCCGCAGTCAGCGGCCGCTTCGGCGGAGGGGGCGCGAGCGCACCTGCTGTGCCGACCTCGGCCGCGATCGCCCGCGCCCGGTCGTAGAGGTACTCCATCGCATAGTGCACGCCTTCGAGCTCGCGGCCGGGAACCGGGAGATCGCGCGGCACCCGCGAACCGGTGGCGACGACCACCGCGTCGTAGGAGGCCCGCAGCTCCTCCGCGGCGATGTCGACCCCGACGTCGACGCCGTAGCGGAACTCGATGCCCTCGGCGACGAGTTGGGCGAGCCGGCGTTCGATCAGCCTCTTCTCGATCTTGAACTCGGGCACGCCGAAACGCACGAGGCCGCCGCCTGCTTCGTCTCGCTCGAGCACGGTGACCGAGTGCCCCACCCGGTTCAGTTGCTGCGCGCAGGCGAGCCCGGCGGGACCGGCCCCGACGACCACGACCGTGCGACCGGTTCGCTGCTCCGGCGGGCGCGGTACGACCCAGCCCTCCTCCCACGCGCGATCGACGATCGACACCTCGATCTGCTTGATCGTAACGGCGTCTCCTTCGCGAATCTCGAGCACACAGGCGGCCTCGCACGGGGCCGGGCAGAGGCGGCCCGTGAACTCGGGGAAGTTGTTCGTGCGGTGTAGCTCGATGATCGCCTCGCGCCAGCGATCGCGGTAGACGAGGTCGTTCCAGTCCGGAATCAGGTTCCCGAGCGGGCAGCCGGCGTGACAGAACGGCACTCCGCACTCCATGCAGCGCGCGCCCTGGCTCCGTAGCTGAAGCAGCGGCAGCGGCCGCACGAACTCGCGAACATCGTGCACGCGCTCGCTCGGATCGCGCTCGAGCGGCTCGGCGCGCGGGATCCTGAGGAAGGCTCCGAGTTCGCCCACTAGTGCCTCGCCTCAGAACGTTTCACCGGTCTGCCCCAATGGCAGGTGAAGCATCCAACCGTTCCCGGGACAGGCTGCGCCAATCCCCTACGGGCTTTCCGGTGGAAGGATTCGGGACGGTGCACTACGCGGCCTCCTCGCTCTCGGTCTCGGCCGTGAAGAAGCCGCCGCCGCCGGTCGAGATCGCATGATCGTCTCGTTCGATCTCCAGGTCGGCCAGCGCGCGCTTGTAGTCGTGCGGCATCACCTTGACGAAGCGCTCGGCGATCGTGCCGGCGTCTGCCAGCACTCTCGCGGCGACGGTCGAGCCCGTCCGCTCGGCATGCTCGCCGACAAGCGCCAGGATCGTCGCCACGTCCATGTCCTCGAGAGGGTCGAGGCCGACGAGCTCGGTGTTGCAGCGCGACGCGAAGGTACCGTCGCCGTCGATCACGTAGGCAACCCCGCCGCTCATCCCCGCCGCGAAGTTGCGGCCGGTTGGGCCGAGCACAACGACCGTGCCGCCCGTCATGTATTCGCAGCCGTGGTCGCCGACACCCTCCACCACTGCGGTTGCACCGGAGTTGCGCACCGCGAAGCGCTCGCCCGCGAGGCCGCGGAAGAACGCCTTGCCGGCCGTTGCCCCGTAGAGCACCGTGTTCCCGATGACGACGCTCTCCTCGGCGACGAAGCCGGCGCCGTCGGGTGGCCTGACGGTCACCGTCCCGCCGGAGAGACCCTTGCCGACGTAGTCGTTCGCGTCGCCGACGAGCGTCAACTCGACGCCGGGGGCGAGCCAGGCGCCGAAACTCTGCCCGGCCGAGCCGGTGAGGCCGACGCGGATCGTGCCCTCCGGCAGCCCCTGCCGGCCATGCGCCTTGGTGACGTGGTGCGAGAGGAGCCCGCCGACGGTGCGATTGACGTTGCGGATCGCGAACGACATCTCGACCGGCTCGCGTCGCTCGAGCGCGGGCGCCGCAGCCTCGATCAGCTGCCAGTCGAGCGCGTCGGCGAGCGGAGAATCCTGGGCGCGCAGGCGCCGGACCGGCGTACCCTCCGGAACGTCCGGGCGGGCGAGAAGCCCTGAAAGGTCGAGACCTCGGTCCTTCCAGTGGGCGATCGCGTCGTCGGCCTCGAGCAGCTCGACGCGGCCCACGAGGTCTTCGAACCGCCGTACGCCGAGCCGCGCCATGATCTGCCGCGTCTCCTCGGCCACGTAGAAGAAGAAGTTGACGACGTGCTCGGGCTGGCCGCTGAAGCGCCGGCGCAGTTCCGGATCCTGGGTCGCGATGCCGACAGGGCACGTGTTGAGGTGGCAGGCACGCATCATCACGCAGCCGCTCGCGACGAGCGGCGCCGTCGCGAAGCCGACCTCGTCGGCGCCGAGAAGGGCGGCGACGACGACGTCGCGGCCCGTCTTCAGCTGACCGTCGGTCTGCACCCAGATACGCGAGCGGAGGTCGTTGCGAACGAGCGTCTGCTGGGTCTCGGCGAGGCCGATCTCCCACGGGATCCCGGCGAAGAGGATCGACGACAGCGGCGAGGCGCCGGTGCCGCCGTCGTGGCCCGAGATCAGCACGAGGTCGGCGTTCGCCTTGGCAACCCCGGCTGCGACCGTGCCGACGCCGACCTCCGCCACGAGCTTCACGGACACGCGAGCCACGGGGTTCGCGCAGCGGAGGTCGTAGATCAACTGCTTCAGATCCTCGATCGAGTAGATGTCGTGGTGCGGCGGCGGCGAAATGAGCCCCACCCCCGGTGTCGTCAGCCGTACGCTCGCGATGTAGCGGTCGACCTTGTGCCCGGGCAGCTGGCCGCCCTCGCCGGGCTTCGCGCCCTGGGCCATCTTGATCTGGAGCTCGTCGGCGTTCGTCAGGTAGTAGATCGTGACGCCGAAGCGTCCGGAGGCGACCTGTTTGATCGCCGAGCGGCGAGAATCGCCGTTGGCGTCGGGCGTGAAGCGCACGGGGTCCTCGCCGCCCTCGCCGGTGTTCGAGCGGCCGCCGATGCGGTTCATCGCGATCGCGAGCGTCTCGTGCGCCTCACGCGAGATCGACCCGAGCGACATCGCCCCGGTCACGAACCGCTTCACGATCTCGCTCGCGGGCTCGACCTCGTCGAGCGGCACACCCCCGTCGTCGGCCTCGCGGAAGCGGAGCAGGCCGCGCAGCGTGAACCGGCGCACGGCGTCGTCGTTGACGGCACGCGAGTACGCCTCGTAGGTCTCAAAGCTCCCGTTGCGGACGGCGTCCTGGAGCAACGCGATCGTCTCGGGGTTCCACTGGTGGTGCTCGCCGTCACGGCGCCAGGCGTAGAGGCCGATGACCGGCAGCAAGGTATCCGTGTCACCGGGGTACGCGCGCGCATGCCGCAAGAGCATCTCGCGGGCTAGCACGTCGGTGCCGATGCCGCCGATGCGCGATGCCGTACCGGTGAAGTGGCGGTCGACGAGCTCGGGCGAGACGCCCACCGCCTCGAAGATCTGCGCACCGCAGTAGGACGGGATGGTGGAGATCCCCATCTTCGAGAGGGTCTTCAGGAGACCCTTACCGATCCCCTTGACCGCCCGCCGCTTGGCCTCCTCAGCGGTCATCCCGTCCGGCAACGAACCGAGCTCGACGAGCTCGCCTATGGTCTCGAGCATCAGATACGGGTTGACGGCGGCGGCACCGTAGCCGATCAGGGTGGCGACGCTGTGGACGCT
>JANOUB010000595.1:0-1738 GCA_031416615.1 Thermoleophilia bacterium | reverse complement strand
GCTTCGCCGCTCCAGACGAGCCGGTCGAGGTCGTGAGCCTGCGGCTGACGAGCGTGGGCCGGATCGCGAAGCCGCCGCCACGGCGTCTCGAGGCGGGTGGTCGGCCGGAGCCGAAGGAGCGGCGGCCCGTCTACTTCGCCGAGGCCGGCGACTACGTCGACTGCCCGGTCTACGATCGCTACGCCCGACCGGGCGGAGCGACGTTCGCGGGCCCGGCGGTCGTCGAGGAGTTCGACTCGACCACGGTCGTCCATCCCGGCTTCACCGTGCAAGTCGACGACGTCGGCAACCTGATCATCGAAAGGGAGGCGGCATGAACGAGGGACGAAACCCGGGGAACCCGGGAGACAGGCTGAAGCCTGTCACCGCGCACCACGGGATCATCGTCGCGAAGGACGTGATGGTGTCGGTGCGGGACGGAATCCGCCTCGCGACGGACGTCTACCGGCCGGCCCGGGACGGCGAGCAGGTTGGAGGCCGCTTCCCGACGATCCTGCTGCGTACGCCGTACGACAAGAGCGACAGGCGCTACACCGAGATCGCGGACTTCTTCACCCCTCGCGGGTACGCCGTCGTGCTGCAGGACATGCGCGACCGCTACCGCTCGGAGGGCTCGGGAGACTACTTCCACACGGTCACCGCGCACACGGGCGAGGACGGCTATGACACGGTCGAGTGGATCGCCGGGCAGGCGTGGAGCAACGGGCGTGTCGGCACGGTCGGGAGCTCCTATGCGGCGATCACGCAGGTGCGGGCAGCGCTCGAGCGGCCACCGCACCTCACCGCGATCTGGCCGGACGTCGTGCCGACGAACAGCTTCCAGAACCAGTCGCGCGAGGGTGGCGCCATGCAGCAGCACATGTTCTGGGCGCTCTTCATCCACGCCCAGGACGCCCAGGAGATCGCCGGCGACCGGGAGAAACAGGCTGAGGTCTGGGATGACCTGAAGAACCTGCGGCAGCTCTTCCAGGCGACACCCTGGCAGCGAGGGCAGACGGCGCTCCGCCATGTGCCGCCACTCGAACGGACGCTGATCGACTACTACACACGCGGCACCTACGACGAGTTCTGGCAGCGGATCGAGAACGACTTCACGCGCTACTGGGATCGGCACGCCGACATCCCGGGCACGTTCTCGACCGGCTGGTACGACCCGTTCCCGGGAGCCGACTCCGAGTACTTCCAGGCGATGGCTGCCCAGAACGCGACGCCGCAACGGCTCGTGATCGGCCCGTGGAGCCACGTCGGGATGCGCGGCGATGCGACCTACTGTCACGACGTCGACTTCGGCCTCGAGAGCACGTGGGGCGTTACGCGCTACTTCGAGGAGCAGCTCGCGTTCTTCGAGCGCTGGCTCCCGGACGACGCGAAGGGCCAACCCGAGGATGAGGCGCCGGTGCGGATCTTCGTGATGGGCGGCGGCAGCGGGCGCAAGACGGCCCAGGGGAAGCTCGACCACGGCGGGCAGTGGCGGGACGAATGGGAGTGGCCGCTCGCCCGCGCTGTCGAGACGTCCTACTTCCTGCACCCGGACGGGTTGCTCTCGCCCGACGCGCCTCCCGCCGGTGTCGAGCCGAGGCGCTTCACCTTCGACCCGGCCCACCCGGTGCCGACGATCGGCGGCCTCTACTGCTCGATCGGCGAGCTGCCGGCCGAGGGCGCCGGGATGGAGCAGGCCTGGGCGCGATTCCTGAGCCCGGTGCTGCGCCTGCGTGACCTGCTCACGCCCGGGCCCGCC
>JANOUB010000594.1:0-2358 GCA_031416615.1 Thermoleophilia bacterium | reverse complement strand
GAGCGTCGGCGCGGTCGTCGGCGCGACCGTGCCGCGGGTGATCGGCGATGCCCGGCGCGCGATGCCGCAACAGATCATCCTGCTGCCCGGGGTCGGCGCCCAGGGAGCAACGCCAGCTGATGTCGCCCGCGCGTTCACGAGTGGGCCCGCGAGCGCGCTCGTCAATGCATCCCGCTCGGTCATCTTTGCGTATCGCGACACCGAGGACGACTGGCGCGCGGCAGCCGGCACCGAGGCTGCGCGCCTGGCGGCGGAGATCTGGGCCGCAGCAGGCTGGTAGCTCCTTCCCCCGAATAGGCGTTTGCGGCGAGGGCGCGACCGCTCAGCGGGGGCAAGGAGCTACATTCCGGCGTGATGCGTTTCCTCACCCTCGCGGCGGTCGCGGTCGCGGCTGGCTGTGCGACGGCTGCCGCTTCCCCTCCGCCCGTGGGCGCACCCGCCTTCGTCGTTCGTGGTGGCCCGGATGCCGTCGTTCTCGCCGCCCGGTCGCCTGACGCCCCCCGGGCTCCCGCCAGCATCACGAAGCTGATGACCGTGCTCGTCGCCCTCGAGCACGCTCGGCTCGACGACATGATCACGGTCACGCCGCAGGCGGCCGGGATCGGTGAGTCGACCATCGGGCTCCGCCCGGGGGAACGTCTCTCTGTACGAGACCTTGCGATCGCCGCACTTGTTCCGAGCGCAAACGATGCAGCTACAGCCCTCGCGTTTCACGTCGGCCGCGGCTCGGTGGCGCGGTTCGTGGCAATGATGAACGTGAAGGCGCGATCGCTCGGCCTTACCTCGACGCACTTCGAGAACCCGCACGGGCTCGACCAACCCGGCCACGTGTCGAGCGCGCGCGACCTCACGACGTTGCTCTCGGCGGCTCTCCGTAACCCGTTCGTCCGCACATGGTCGACGAGGTCGACCGCAACGATTGCCGGCGGCAGAGTTCTTACCTCGACCGACGGGCTGATCGGGAAGCTGCCGCTCGTCGGCGCCAAGACCGGGCACACGGATGCGGCCGGCTGGTCGCAGGTCGCTGCGGTCGAGCGCGACGGCGTGCGCATCACCGCGTCGTTGCTCGGAGCTCCGAGCGAGTCCCAGCGGAACGCCGAGCTGGGATTGCTTCTAGCCTGGGGCCTCGCGCAGTACCACCCTGTCCGCGCGATCGACGAGGCCCGCGTCTACGCGGTCGCAGAGATCGGCTACGGCCGGCCGCCGGTCAGGCTGGTGGCAACGAGCACCGTCGTCCGCAACGTGCGGGTAGGCAGGCCTCTCGTCGAGCGCGTCGTCGCAAGCTCGGCCCTCACGCTGCCGGTCGCATCGGGCGAGCGGGCGGGAGAGGTGCGTATCTTCGCCGACGGTAGGCTGATCGCGCGTGCACCGCTCGTCGCCGCCGAAACGGTTTCGGCCGTCGGATTCTCGGGGAAGGTCCGGTGGTATGCCCGACGCACCGTGCACCATCTCCTCAGCTACTTCCCCCTGGCGAACCTGGTCGGTAGGCCGTGGACGAGTCGGCAGGGGGAAGGAGCTTGAAGCTCCTTCCCGCCAAGGGTCGCTACGCTGCGCCGCGAACGTTTTCTAGGGAGAAGCAGCTGTGATCATCACCGTCACTCTCAATGCCGCGCTCGACCGGTCGCTGACTGTCCCGATCTTCAAGCTCGGGCACCGGCACCGGGCGAGCAGTGCGCTCGTGTTGGCGGGCGGCAAGGGAATCAATGTCGCGCGTGCACTCAAGCGGCTCGACGTGCCGGTCGTCGCCACGGGCCTCGCGGGTGGGCGAACGGGAACACGGATCGTGGAGGAGTTGACCGAGGAGGCGATCCTCAACGATTTCGTCCGGATTCGAGACGAGTCGCGCACGTCCACCGCGGTGGTCGATCCGACGGCGGGCACATACACGGAGATCAACGAGTGGGGGCCGAAGGTCTCCGATCACGAGCTCGAGATCCTGCTCGACAAGCTGCGGTACCTCTCCCGGGGGGCATCGATGGTGGTTCTTGCCGGCTCGTTGCCACGTGGCGTCGACGAGGGGTTCTATGCGGCTGCGGTGCGCGAGATGACGCGGCTCGGCGCCCGTGTCGTTCTCGACGTGGAGGGCGAGCCGCTGCGACGGGGCATCGAGGCGGAGCCGTGGCTCGTCTCACCGAACCAGCACGAGGCCGAGCAGCTCGTCGGGCAGGAGTTCGAAGACGACGACGACTTCGTGATGGCGCTCGACACGATCGCCGAGATGGGTGCCCGTAACGTGCACATCACGATGGAGACGGGCTGTTTCGCGCTCGTCCGCGAGGAGCGCCAGGTGCGGCGCTACCGGGCCCGCATACCACAACTCGAGCCCGTCTCCGTACTCGGCGCCGGAGATGTACTTCT
>JANOUB010000593.1:0-1664 GCA_031416615.1 Thermoleophilia bacterium | reverse complement strand
TCCGACTTCCATCTCGGGGTGCGTTCCCGTGGGCGCGTGGCGACAGGGCGTGCGGTGGCGTGGGTGGCCGAAAGGCGGCCCGATCTCGTCTGTATCACCGGAGACCTGGTCTCCCATCCGCGCGGCGTGCCTACGCTCGTTCGGCTGCTGCGCACGCTCGAGCGGCCCTTCGTCGTCCTCGGCAACCACGATGTTGCAGTCACGCGCGATCCGTTCTCGCGCGCCGCGGAGCTCGATGGTCTCCACGACGTGGCGCTCTTGCTGCGGGACGAGGCCGTCGTCGTTGAGCGAGGTGGGCAGCGCATCCAGATCGTGGGCGTCGATGCCGAGAGCTATCCCGGCGGAACCGCCCGACCGTGGGAGCTCGCCGACCCCGACGCCGATCTCCGTATTCTGCTCTGCCACTTCCCGGGGATCGAGCGGCGGCTCCCCGCCGGTGCTTTCCACCTGGTGCTCGCGGGACATCTGCACGCGGGCCAGATCGTCCTCCCATATCCGGGTGGAAAGGTGACGTTTGCGCATCCGGGTGCACGGTTCGTCTCGGGGCTGTACCCCTCTGCCGGAGGGATGTTGCACGTCTCGCCGGGTACGGGTACGACGTTCGTGCCGTTCCGTTTCTTCGCGCGACCGGAGGTGACGGAGCTCATCCTCCGCAGGGGCGTGATCTGAAATGGGCGTGCAGGCCCCCATCCGGGCTAGGGTGCAACAATCCATCTGATGGAAGGGCATTCCCTCATCTCGGCGGACATCCTCGCGAGCTATGCGGCCGACGCCGCGCTCGAGATCGACGGCGTGCGAGGGCTTGTGGAAGGGACGCGACCGCGACACCATGGCGTCAAGGTGGCGAACGACGACGGCGTCGTCGCCGTCGAGCTCCACCTCGCTGTCGACTGGGGCGTGAACGTCCCGGTCGTCGGCGCCGCCGTGCAGACGCGGGTGGCCGAATATCTCGGGCGCATGGCCGATCTGACGCCGGCGACGGTCGATGTGATCGTCGACGATATCGGCCCGCCGCCCGAAGGCGTGTAGGGGGATGGGCGCATGCCGATTCCGCGACGGGCGCCTGCCCGTCCCGGGAGTGAACGGGTGCTCCACCTGCCTGTGGGGTGCAGCGACGGAACGTTCGGAGAGGCCGCACTAGTGCCGTCTCGCGTCGCAGGGCTCACGCGCGGCACGATCGCAACGGCGCCTTCGGTGTGCCGCGACTGCGTGTGGTGGCAGTCGCGCGGCAACAGAACGGCGTCGAAGGAGCGCTGGATCGAGCGTGCCGAAGAGGAGTGGGGCGACTGGGGCACGATCTACTACGACGACGACGGCTCGGTGCTCGGGTCGATGCAGTACGGCCCGGCCGGCCTCTTCCCGCGGGCCGCCGACCTGCCGGCGGGCCCTCCTTCGGCCGACGCCGTGCTCGTCACCTGCGCGTATCTGACGGGCGAAGGGGCCGAGTGGGTTGAGAAGTCACTGTTTCTGGCCGCGATCGGCGAGGCTCGTGACCAGGGCGCCAAGGCGCTCGAGGCGTTCGCGTACCGCTATCCCGAGCGTCAGCCAACGCCCGGGCGTTTCCTCGTCCACCGAACCGTGTTCCCGCGCGACTTCCTCGAGGACTTCGGGTTCGTGACCGTACGTTCGCAGGGCCGGGTCGAACTATGCCGCCTCGAGCTAGC
>JANOUB010000592.1:0-2251 GCA_031416615.1 Thermoleophilia bacterium | reverse complement strand
GCCGCAGGTGGACAGGTACACGAGCCCGTCCATGACCGTGGGCGCACCGTGGACGGCAGCCGGCATCTCGCGGACCCAGCGAGTGTCCCCCGTGACGGCGTCGAGGGCGTAGAACTTCCCGTCGTAGGTGCCGACGTAGAGCTTCTGGTTCCAGACGGCCGGCGCCGTGTACACGTACGTTCCGACGTGACGCGCCCACAGGAGGTTGCCGGTGCCGGCGCCGTAGGCGTACACCGTGCCGTCGGTGTTCGAGGCAAACACACGTCCATAGGCGACAGTCGGGGTGGCGTAGAAGTACTCGCGGCCGGAACCGAAGCGGGAGAACGATCGCGCCTTCCACCGGAGTGCGCCCGTACGGACGTGAAGCGCGGTGAGCGTGCCACTGTTATCGCCGATGTAGATCGTTCCGTCGGCGTACGCGGGCGAGCTGTTGATCTCACCGCCGGTCTTCGCCGACCAGACGAGCTTTCCCGTGCGGACGTTCAACGCGTACACCTTGTGGTCCCACGACCCGAAGATCACGAGCCCGCCCACGACAAGGGGTGAGGACTCCGAGGCGACGGGAAAGCGCCAGACCGTGCGACCGTCGGACTCACGCATCGCGATCACGAGCCCGGGCACGCCGCGCGGGCCGCGGGTGCAGGGCGTGGGAAGGAAGGTCTCGATCACGAGCCCGTTCGCAACCGTCGGCGACGCCGCCGAGCAATACGGGAACTTCCGCCTCCAGCGCCACTCCCCCGTCTTGGCGTCTACCGCGTAGAACACGCCCTTCAACTGACTGACGAACACCTTCCCGTAGCCGACGGCGGGTGGGAACTCGATATACCAGCGGGTCCGCAACCTCCACAGCTGACGGTACGGCGGCCGATGCTTGAAGGGCGAAAGGTGGGTGCGCTGCTGGTCGTAGCCGTACGTCGGCCAGGGAACCGCCAAAACAGCGCGCTTCGGCCGCTGGGTCTTTTCCGGCCGGTCGCGCGGCTGGAACTCGACAGTGGACGATCCGCGCACCTCCTTCGTCGTTGTCTGCCCGTGGTACCACCAGCCCCCGACCGCCGCACCGACCGCGAGCACGACAGCGGCAACGAGCCCGATCACGACCGGTTTCCGGGGCTTCATGACCCCGTCACGACCACAAACGCTCCCGCTCGATGGCCGCTTGCCGTGACGACGAGCCGATAGCTCCCCGGCGTCTGAGGAGCCCTTAGCCTGAGGAGCGGCGTCTTCCCCGCTCCCCTCCGCTTGCCGAGCCGCCAGGAGACACGCCGCGCGTCGGTGAGCACGCGCACGCGAAGCACGCCGCCGGCCTTCGCGCGCAGAATGGGCGCCGCGAGCTCGACATATCGAATCCTCACAGGCCCTGCTTTGACGGGGAGCGACCGGTTGCCCGCGCGGTCGACGGCGACGAGGGCAAGCGCGTATCGCCGCGCAGGAAGCGAAGCTCCACCCACCTTGCCGTACCACTCCAACTCCCCTAGCGGCCGGAGGCTCGCGCCGACGACGCGCTGTACTCCGTCGACGTGGAGGAGCGCCCGTGCCGCCTCGTCCACCCGGTAGCGCACCGTGATGCGATCCGCCCGGCGGTCGCCGTCCGGTGAGAAGATGCGAGGTCGTACGGACACAAGATCGAGGCCCGGGCGGTTCGTGTCGACTCGAATCAGGTTCGGGAGCACGAACGTCTGCTCCTGTAGCTCGAGACGCACGCGCGCACGGTAGAAACCGTCGGCGACGACCTGGCCCGCATCATCTCGGCCGTTCCAGAGGAAGGCGACGCGATCCCTGCTCGGCCTCTCGATCGCGAGTCGGCGCACGTCACTGCCGGAGCCGTCCACGATAGAAACGCTGAGCACGTCGGGCTTGGCGAGGCGGAAGGCGAACCGGGCTCTGCTCGAGTCGCATTTGCACACCGGTGAGAAGGTCTTCGTGACGCGCGTCTGCCGGATCGGGCTCGTCTCGAGCTTGAGCGACTCGGTGTGCAGGAAGGCGTAGCCCGTCGCCACGAGCAGCGCCGCGACGAGGGCGGCTGGCGCGTATCTGGTCACGGCTCGGAGATTGTAGAGGTGACAGTCCATGCGCCCGTTACAATCGGAGGATGCTCCGGCGAGCCGACCCTTACCGCGACACCCAGGTGATCGATGCGCGGGCACCTCGAACGAACCAGATGGTCGTCGGTGTGGTAGCGCTCGTTGCGGTGCTGACCGGCTGGTGGGTGCTACTTGCACTGCTCGCGCTCCAACTCGCGCTCGGCCTCACG
>JANOUB010000591.1:0-1839 GCA_031416615.1 Thermoleophilia bacterium | reverse complement strand
GTGTAGGCGAACCGCACGAGCCGCTCCCCGTCGGCCGTCTCGAGCAGCTGGACAACGGTCGCGAACCGCCGCTCGCCGGCTCGTTGCGCGACGTTCACCTGCTCGACGGCTTCTGCCTTTCCCCATGGCGTGCTGATTGTTCTCACGAGAGGCAACGTAGCGAAGAATGTGTGTCGAGACTGCGCCGTCTTCGTGCCGAAATTGCGCGGCTCTCCGTCGCTAACTCGCGGCTTGCACTACTGCGCCGCTCCTCCTCGACGTGCTCCTCTACACCGATTCGGGCGCCCCGGTCGATCTGTTGACCGGGCCGGATGACATCGACCGGCGCGTCCTCGGCACCGCGAATGGGCTGCGGCTGTACAACTCTTTCCCGATCCGCTACTTCGATCCCGGGACGCAGAACGTCGGTCGCCCGACACTCGGGCCGGCTGTCACGATCCCGGATGTCACGACCCCCGAGCTGCAACAGCCCTAGCCAACGGCGCTGCAGCCCTCGAGGTGGTCGTCCACGAGCCCCGCCGACTGCATGAACGCATACACGGTCGTAGGGCCGACGAACCGAAATCCGCGCCGCTTCAGCTCTTTCGAGAGCGCGGTCGACTCGGGCGTTGTCGCCGGCAGATCGCCCATCCCGGTCGGCCGAGCCGGCCGTGGCGGCGGGGCGAACCCCCACACGAAGTCCGACAGCCCCTCGGACAGCTCGAGTGCGGCGACGGCGTTTCCGATCGTCGCCTCGATCTTGCCGCGGTGGCGAACGATCCCCGCATCGGCGAGCAGTCGCGCGATGTCGCGCTCGTCGAAGTCGGCGACGAGCTCGATCGAGAACCCGGCGAACGCCCGCCGGAAGTCCTTGCGCTTGCGCAGGATCGTCAGCCACGAAAGCCCCGCCTGGAACCCCTCGAGCGAGAGGAGCTCGAACAGCGCGTCGTCTCCCCGTTTCTCGCGGCCCCACTCGGCGTCGTGATAGGAGCGGTAGAGCGGGTCGTCCCCGCACCAGCCGCAGCGTGCTGTCCCGTCGGTGTCGAGCGCCAAGTCGATCATCTGCTAATTCTGCCGATCGGTAGCCTTTGGGGCGATGTTCGAGCTGACGCTTGCGAGTGCGCCCGGTTATCTCGTGCGTCGTGGCCTTGCGCCTGCCGGCGAAGCGATCGAGGTGGCCGAGCTCCCCGGCGGGGTTTCCGCGACGGTCATTTCCGCGCAGGTGCCGGCGACCGGGACGGCCGTTGTCGTCAAGCAGGCGCTGCCCCAGCTGCGCGTGCAGGACGAGTGGCTCGCGACACCGGATCGTGCCGAGACCGAGGTCGCAGCGATGGTCCTGTGTGGCACGATCACACCTGGCGTCGTCCCCGAGATCCTCGACAGCGATCCCACCGCCCACGTGCTCGTGATGGAGCTGATCCCGCCCGAGGCGCGCAACTGGCAGGCCGAGGTGGGCGAGGGGCGCGTTCACGCCGAGGCGGGCCGCTGGGCCGGGGCGACCCTCGGTGCCTGGCATGCGGCCACCGTCACCGGGAGCCCGGCAAAGGGCCTCGACGACAGCGAGGCATTCGAACAGCTTCGGCTACGACCGTTCCACGAGACCGTGATCGAGCGCCGGCCCGAGCTCGCCGACGGTATCGCCCCGCTGCTCGAAGAGCTCCGCCGCAATCGCCGCTGCTTTGTCCACGGTGACTACTCGCTCAAGAACATGCTCGTGGGCCCGACTGGTAACTGGGTGCTCGACTTCGAGGTCGCCCACCACGGCAACCCGGTCTTCGATCTCGGCTTCTTCCTCTCCTTCGTCGTCCTTTCGGCCATCCGCTGGACGCCGCTCCAGTCGGAGCTGCACGCGCTTGCGGA
>JANOUB010000590.1:0-2649 GCA_031416615.1 Thermoleophilia bacterium | reverse complement strand
TGCCCATCAGCCCGAGCTCTGCCATCTCTGCGACGAGGTCGTACGGGAACCGGCTCTCGCGGTCGAGCTCCTCGGCGACCGGCGCGACGCGGTCGATCGCGAACGCGCGCACGGTGTCGCGGAAGAGCTCGTGTTCGGAGGTAAGGTCGAAATCCACGCGCCGCGATCGTAGCCGCAGCCGGTGGGAGCGAAGTCCGGCGCGCCGCTGCTTGGCGCTCTGAGCCTGGATCCACCGTTTTGCGCGGGCGTTGCATCTCGCCCCGCGATCACGCAAAACGGTGGATCCAGGCTGAGGCTGACGACGCCGGCTAGCGGAGGGTTCAGCTGGCTCTAGTTGACGTAGACATCCTTCACGGTGACCGAGAACGGCTCTCCCGTGCCCTCTCCGACCACGGCATCCCAGTTGCGGACGAGGAGGGCTTCACACGACGCATTGCAGGGGTCGACGCCGACCAACTCGGCAGTGAACGCCGCGCCGAGCCGTGGCGTGACCTCGACACAGAGCCCCGTCAGGGTTCGCAGGAGGCGATGGCACGTATCGCTCGCGTCTGGGTCGAACGTGATGCTCAACGGGTGGCTCATAGTGCGCTCTCCTTCCGGATTGATGCGTTCGGACGCCCTTTGCGGCGATCCCGGCACAAGACCCGCGGGCGTGGCCGGTCAGGAGGGTGCGCGCAACTCGTCCGGCAGCACCACTGGAACGCCGAGCTTTCGCAGGGCGGCGTGGAGCTCGAGGAAGTCCTCGCGGTGGCTCACGGCGAACGCCGACCGGTCGTCCGCCTCGTCGGCGATGATGCGTGCGTGGCGCTTGTAGTACCAGACTGCCGCGCTGCGAAGCGCTGCCTGCTCGGAGACGCTGAGTTCTGCTGCGACGCTGGGCTCTGCTGCAGCGGGTTCGGTCTCGACCGTCGTGCTCATGGCTCCACAGTAGCGGCGCCATCGGCGGACATTGCGCCAAGATTGCGCCAGTAGTGTCACGAAAGCGTGACGTGCCTGCCTCTCCCGCGCTCGCCGCGCTCGCCCGCGTCCTCGACCAGTACGAGGGGAGGTACAGGGAGCTCCGAGGCTGTCCGACATTCGGCGAATACGTGGCTGCGAGCGGAGGCGGGGCCGACGAGGAGACGCTGACCGAGCCGATCCTGGCGTCGATCCTCGAGGACGTGCTCGGCTTCGGGAAGGGGGACTACTTCCCGCAGATGGGCAAGAGCGGGCTCAAACCCGACTTCACCCCGACCGATCTCGTCACCCACCGGTTCGTGCTCGATGCGAAGGGCTCGGGCGAGTCGTTGACCGCCCACGTCGCTCAGATCCGTCGCTATGTCGAGCAGCGCTCGCTGCGCTTCGGGGTGCTGTTCAACGGACGACAGCTCCGCGTCTATCCGAGTGGATCGGCGAGCTACGACAGGGCTCTCTCGTTCGAGCTGGTGCCGCTCTGGCGCGCAGCCCGTGGGGAGCAGCTCGCTGTCGGACCGGACTTTGACGCGTTCGCGGCGTTCGTCGAGCAGTTCTCCCATAGGACGCTCTCGACCGCCGACAAGATCGCCCACGTCCGTCGGCAGCCGTCGTGGTCGGGGCGGCTCGACGAGGCCGAGGTCGACGTCGAGTTCCTCGTCGACCAGCTCCGTCGCCTCGCGGGCGCGCTCGCGGCGGACGCGGCCGGCCGCCTGGGCGACCTGACCGCGTACGTCGATCTCTCATCGGACCGCGTCGAGCGGGTGCTCGACGAGCTTCGGCTGCTGGCCCTCGACTTCGAGCCCGGCCTCGATGTCGCGACGCTGCCCGACACGATCGCCGGCTGGAGCACGGGATCGGGCACGGTCGGGCGCGTCTGGCGGCAGTACCTGCTGCGGGTCGCCTACCTGTCGGTGACGCGGATCCTGCTCTACCGCGCCTGGGAAGATGTCGGCTTCGTCGACGAGATGCTCTACGACGGCGGGTTCGACGATGCGTACGACCGGCTGGGTGAGAACGTGCGTGAGGTGCTCCGTCGCGCGTTCCTGCTCGGAAGCGACAAGTACAAGACGCTCTTCAACGCCGAGAACAACTACGAGTGGTATCGGCCGAGCGACGACGTGCTCGTCGAGGTCCTCTACCGCCTGGGTGCGATCCCACTCGGCAAGCTCGACCAGGATGCGCTCGGGGCGCTCTACGTTTCGTACGTCGACGAGATCGATCGCGATCGGCTCGGCCAGTTCTTCACGCCGCGTGACGTGGTGCGGTTCATGCTCGACCGAGCCGGCTTCTGCGGTCAAGGGGTCTTCAGGCTGGAAGGCGACGAGCGACTGCCTCTGAGAGTGTTCGACTTCGCGACGGGATCGGGCGGGTTTCTCGTTGAGGCCGCGCGGCGAATTATCGACGAGGCGGGCATTGCCGCCGATGACGAGAAGGGCCTGCGCGAGGCACTCCGCGCGATCTCATCGGGCTTCTATGGCGGCGAGATCAGCCCGTTCCCGTACTACCTCACCGAGATCAACCTGCTGCTCCAGGTGTCACGGCTGCTCGGGCGAATGAGGGTTGCCGGAGTCGAGGCACCGCCGTTTGTACTCGGCGTGCTCCGGGCGGACAGCCTCGAGATGAAAAGCTCAGCGGCGGTGAGCCTCGACATGGACGCCGGGCAGCGCGCAGACCGGGCGGAGCTCGTGCCGCACG
>JANOUB010000589.1:0-3998 GCA_031416615.1 Thermoleophilia bacterium | reverse complement strand
AGGAACGGCAACCACTCGCCGGCCCCCTCGCGCCACAGTAGCGACCAGTAGATGGTGTCGCCGTAGAGCACGGTGCGCAGCACGAGCGCGACGTAGAGCCCTAGTGCAAGCCCCAGGATGTCGACCGTCACGAGCACGGCGATGCTGAGCGCACGCCGCACGCCGCCGAGGAGAGGGCGGCGCGAGAAGAGGTAGACGCGTGAGGCGCGGACGTCGACGCCCTGGCGCGGCGCGCGCGTTCCGCCGGGCTTCGGCTGCGAGGCTACGGGTTTGGTGTCCACGAGCGTCTCTATTCTACGAACCGACAGACACGCCTCCGATCGGCGGCCGCCGGCCATGTGCGCATGAACTCCTCCCCAGCTGCCCGACGCCAGATCCTCACCGCCGGTGGCGTAGGGCTGGCGCTCCTGGCAGCGACGTCGGCGTTGCCGCTCAACCACTTCTCGAGCGCCGGTGGTGGCGGCGACATGATCCTCTACGAGCGCTACGCGACGAACGTCGTCAACGGGCTTCTTCCCTATCACGACTTCTTCTTCGAGTACCCACCGGTCGCGATTGTGGCGCTGATCGTGCCGAAGCTGACGGGCCTGACCTACGCCGTTGCCTTTCGCGGCACGATGCTGTTGCTCCTTGCCGCGACGCTCGCGCTCGTCCTGCTGACGCTCGGCCGGCTCCACGCGGATGCTGCCCGAGTCTGGGGCGCTGCACTGCTCGTCGGGGCCTCGCCGCTGCTCATAGGGCCTGTCCTCTTCGAGCGCTTCGACGTCTGGCCGGCCTTCCTCCTCAGCGCGGCGGTGCTGTTGGTCGTCGCCGAGAGAACAGCTCTCGGTGCCACCGCGCTCACCCTTGCCATCTGCGCCAAGGTCTACCCCGCCGTCGCAGCGCCGACGCTGCTCCTCCATGCTTTCGCCACCCGTGGGCGCGCAACCGTGTTACGGGCTGCGGCGGCCGGAGTCGGAGTCGGCGCGCTGGTCGTGATCCCGTTCGCGGTCGTCGGCTTCGGCGGGCTCGGGTTCAGCTTCTACGTCCAGTTCAAGAGGCCACTCCAGATCGAGAGCCTCGGTGCCTCGGTGCTGCTCGCTTTCGACCGGCTGGGGCTGTACACGGCGGACGTGCAACCCGGCCTCTCGCGAGACCTCGGCGGCTCCCTGCCACAGGCGATTGCGCTTGCTTCGACCGCGCTTCAACTCGGTGCGATCCTCGCATCGGTGTGGTGGTTCTCGCGCGGGTCGCGCTCGCTGGCTGCGGCGACCACGGCGGTGGCCGCCGCAGTCGCGTCGTTCGTCGCATTCGGCAAGGTGCTCTCGCCCCAGTACGTCGTCTGGCTGATACCTCTGGTACCTCTGGTCGCGCGACCCGTGTGGGCGAAGGCGATGCTTGCCACCGCCGCCTCGATGGCACTCACGGGCGCATACTTCCCGCGGCACTACGGGGGCATCACCCACGTCACGAGTTGGGTGTGGGTGCTTCTGCTGCGCAACCTGGCCCTCACCGCGCTCGCCGTCCTCCTTCTCCTCGAGTTGCGGAACCAGACGCGACGACTACGGCCGCTGCCAGATCGCGAAGCCGTCGACCACATCGCGGCGGTAGCCGACTGAGAGAAGCTCAGCTCGGGCAGCCTCCTCCTCCGGAGACCCGGCGTAGAAGACGAAGGGCGGACGGGATGCTCGGCCGATCTCTCGCAGGTACGGCGGGTAGTGCGAGTCGCCGCGCGGCGCCACGACGATCCGCTCGCCCGTCGCCAGAGTGAGCCGGTATGCGAGCCAGTACTCGCCATAGGCGGCGCGGATACCACGCTCGTCGAGAGCCCGCACGGATGAACCGATGTCGGCGACGGCCGCGACTCCGCCGTTGCGCTGGGCGAACGAGTCGTCTCCCTCCATCGATGCGACACCCGCCAGCGAAAGTCCGATGGCTATCACTATGGCGGCGCACGCGACCGAAGCGCGACGCAATGGCTGCGCGACGAGCAGCGCGACGACCGGGGCCAGCACGAAGAGGTACCGGGGCTCGACGACGTACCATGTGTAGCGCGACATCGCATAGAGGAGCGGAAAACTGGCAGCCACGGCGACGAGGAGCCCGATCGGGGATCCTCGGCGCCGGACCCCGAGCACGAGAGCTCCCGCAACGGCTGCCAGCAGAACGATACCGGCGACCGGGCGAGGGACGAGCCACTCGAGGGAGAACGGCTCCCGCAGCCCGAGTTGCGTCGGCAGGACGGCGGTGAAGTAGCCCTGGAGGCGGGAGAGATAGGAGCCCCCGCCCGGTGCCGTCCACCGCGACCACCCGTCGTGCCTGAGGTTGGACGCGATTGCCGGCAGCGCTCCGACGACAAGCCCCGGAACGGAGAACGCGGCGAGCCGGTAGGCAGCAGGTCGCCGCCAGGCGAGCCACAGTAGCGCCGGTACGACGACTGGCACGAGCTGCCAGGTCTGCCAGGCGGTAAGCCCGAGTACGAGGCCGAGGGCCACCGCATCACGACGCCTCGGGTTCTCGGCGAGCCGGAGGACAAGGAGGATCACCAGCAATCCCAGGATCTGGCCCGAGAGATAGAAGCCGTGGGCCCGCGTCGACTTCCAGGCCGCATACGCCGGCCACACCCAGAAGAGCGCGGCCGCAACGGCCGCACGCCGGGGGTCGAGCGCCCGCCGGCCGACGACCCAGACGAGCCACGTCGCAACCGCGGTCAGAAGAAGCGAGAGCGCCCGCGCGGCGCCGAGGCCACCGCCGAACGCCCACATGAGCGGTGCGCCGAGATAGACCTCGATCGTACCGCCGTACCCCTGGCCCCAGAAGTAGACCGGGAATTCGCCGTCGAGCACGTGACGCGCCATCAGGGCCCAGATCGCCTCGTCGGAGTCCGAGGCGCCGAGCGGCGATCGCAGCGACCAGACGCGGAGAACGATGCCGGCGGCGAAGGCGAGAACGAGTGCGGTAGTGAGCGCTGTCGAGCGCCGGGGCACGCGCCCCAGGGTAGTCGAACGATGAAGTTGCGGCCGCGGCGGTACCGTTCGGCCCGTGTGCGGGATCTGTGGACTCTTGAGCCCGGCTGCAGCCGGGGCCGCAGAGGCGGCTCTCGTGCACGCCGCAGCCGACGCCATCCGCCATCGCGGCCCCGACCACGGGGCCGTCGGCCAGTGGGGAAGGTGCACGCTCGGCAACCGCCGGCTTCGCGTGATCGACCTCACGACGGGCGACCAGCCGGTCGCGAACGAGGACGGCAGCGTCGTCGCCGTCTTCAACGGCGAGCTGTACAACTTCCGCCGCCTGCGCGAGGAGCTCGAGCAGCAGGGGCACCGGCTCAGCGGCACCGGCGACACACCGACGATCCCGCATCTCTACGAGCAGTACGGCGACCGGTTCGTCGACCACCTCGACGGGATGTTTGCCCTGGCGCTCTGGGACGCCCGCCGCAAGCGGCTTCTCCTCGCCCGTGACCGCTTCGGGAAGAAACCACTCCTCTGGACACGCCTTCCGGACGGCTCGCTCGCCTTCGCGTCGGAGCTGAAAGGGCTGCTCGCGTTTCCCGGTGTCCGCAGAGCCGTCAGCCTCGAACGGCTCGACGCGTACCTTGCGCTCGGGTACGTGCCGGGCACCGAGACCGCCATCGACGGGATCAGCCGACTCGCACCGGGGTGCCTGCTCATCGCCGAGGGAGATGAGATCCGCACCGAGCGCTACTGGCGCCTCGATGCGCGCGCCGCCGCTCCGAGGGACGATGCTGACTGGCTCGAGGCCGTGCGGGACGGCGTGCGGAACTCTGTCCGCAAGAGACTGGTCTCCGACGTCCCTCTCGGCGCACTCCTCTCGGGCGGGATCGATTCGAGCATTGTCGTCGCGGTGATGGCGCAGGAGAGCTCCGAGCCCGTGCGGACGTTCTCGGTCGGCTTCGAGAACAGACGCTACGACGAGCGCCACTACGCGCGACTCGTCTCCGAGCGCTACGGAACGACGCACGAGGAGTTGCTGCTCGAGCCCGATGCAGCCGCGCTCAT
>JANOUB010000588.1:0-2423 GCA_031416615.1 Thermoleophilia bacterium | reverse complement strand
CAGATCGACCGCGTCGAGCAACGCACGCGAAGCAGCGGCAGGCTGAAACGCCGGGTCGAGATAGGGCCCGCGCGCGGCGGCGATGATCGCCGCACGCCGCTCTCGAACCGCCGGGTCGATCAGCCGGCGGGCACGGTCGAGGCGACCTCCTGCCACCCGCGCGATCGCCGTCGACTCCACCTCCTCGAGCTCGGGTGCGTTCTCGGCCAGCCAGGCGCGCACCGCGCGCTCGGAGAGCCGCCGGAAAGGGACCAGCTGGCAGCGCGAACGGATCGTCTCGGGGATCGGGCCCAGGGTGTCGGCGACCAGCACGATCGTCGCATAGAGCGGCGGCTCCTCGAGATCCTTGAGCAGCGCATCGGCTGCATCGTCATTCAGCAGATGGGCGGCGAGCAGGAGATACACCCGGCGGTCAGCCTCGAACGGACGCAAATGGAGGTCGTGATGGAGCTCGCGAATAGCGTCGATCCGAATCATGTCTCCGAGCGGCTCGATGACCCGCAGATCGGGATGCGTGCGCTCCGCGACTCGTCGGGCGTCGCCGAGCTGAACTCCCGCGAACGCGAACGCGGCCGTCGTCTTCCCGACGCCCGCCGGACCGTGGAAGAGGTACGCGTGCGCATCGCCGTCGCCGAGCGCGGCGGCCAGCAGTCGCTTCGCCTCGTTCTGCTCAGGTACCGCTGCGAAGGGCTCCATAGATCTCCTCGGCGATCGTCTCGGGCGCAGCGGCACCGTCCACGGTCACGTACCGCGCGGGAAAGCGCTGGGCAAGGTCGCGATACGCAGCGGCGACACGGTCTCGGAAGCCATCGCCTTCCCGTTCGATCCGGTCGAGATCGTGACCCATCCTCGACGCCGCCTCGGCGACACCGATCTCGAGCAGGATCGTCCGGTCGGGCATGAGGCCCCCGACGGCAGCAAGGTTGAGGTCGAGCACCCGCTCGAGCCCGAGGCCGCGGGCGATTCCCTGGTAGGCGACCGACGAGTCGATATACCGATCGCAGATGACGGTTGCACCCCGCGCGAGCGCCGGCCGGATGAGCTGCTCGACGTGCTGGGCGCGCGAGGCCGCGTAGAGCGCTGCCTCGGCCCACGGGGCTACGTCGCCACCGTGCAGCAGCAGGTTGCGAATTTCTTCCCCGAGTGGTGTGCCACCCGGCTCGCGCGTGAGGACGACCTCGGTTCCCTCGGCCTCGAGGAGGGCGCCGAGCAGCCGCGCCTGGGTGGTCTTGCCGGAGCCGTCGAGCCCCTCGAGAGTGATGAACATGACCAGTAGATTACGGCGATGACGATCATCGTCACCGGAGGTGCCGGCTTCATCGGCTCTCATGTCGTCGAGGCGCTGCTCGCGCGGGGCGACGAGGTGCATGTCGTGGACGACCTCTCGAAGGGTGTGCGGGAGAACGTGCACGCCGCCGCGACCTTGCACATCCACGACGTCCGCGAGCCGCTCGAGGCCATCGTGCGGGAGACGGGAGCACACGCGATCGTGCATCTCGCGGCGCAGGCGGATGTGCGCGTCTCCGTGGCAGAGCCGGGCCGCGATGCATCGATCAACGTGCTCGGCACCGTGAACGTGCTCGAGGCAGCCAGGCTCACGGGCGCGCGCGTCGTGTTCGCGTCCACCGGCGGGGCGATCTACGGCGAGTGCGAGCGGCCCGCCCGCGAGGACGACCCGTGTCTGCCGTTGTCGCCCTACGGAGCCGCAAAGCTCGCGGGCGAAGGCTACCTCGGTGCTTTCGAACGGCTCTACGGGACACCGCATGTGGCGCTGCGATTCGGCAACGTCTACGGGCCGCGGCAGGACCCGCACGGCGAGGCAGGCGTCGTCGCGATCTTCCTCGGGCGACTGCTCGACGGTGGCCGGTGCCACATCTTCGGGGACGGCTCTCAGAGCCGTGACTACGTCTACGTGGGCGACGTGGCGCGGGCGACGCTCGCGGCACTCGGCAGTGAGGTGGACGGCGTGCTCAATGTCGGCACCGGCACCGCAACCTCGGTGCTCGACCTGTACGACGTCTGCCGGTCGGTCGCCGGGTCGGATGCGGAGCCCGTCCACGAGGCGGCGCGAGCAGGCGAGCTCGGGCGGAGCGTGCTCGACGGCGAGCACACGGCTGCCGCGATCGGCTTTCGGCCCGAGACGTCGCTCGCTGAGGGCGTTGCGGCGACCTGGAAGTCCCTCCAGTCCGCGGGGTAGGCCGCGACATCCACGTGATCACGATCGAACTGAAGCGGATTCAGGGGCCGTAGCCTGGATCCACCGTTCGCGTGGGCGTTGCATCTCGGCCGCCGAAGAAGGAGCGCATCAACAACGGGCGAACGTCTCTGGCGTGGACGTCTCCTTCCATCATGACGAGCGGCTGATCCGGCCGTGGCGCACGGCGGCGCTCGTCGCAGCCGCCGTGGCGGCGCTCGAGCTACTC
>JANOUB010000587.1:0-2197 GCA_031416615.1 Thermoleophilia bacterium | reverse complement strand
AGGTCTCACCGTGCTCGTCGTCGAGCAGGACGCCCGCATCGCCCTCAACCTGGCGGCGACGGCGTACGTGCTCGAGGTGGGGAAGGTGGCGGTATCCGGGTCGAGCGCCGAGCTGCGCGACGACGAGGCCGTGCGGCGGAGCTACCTCGGCTACTAGCTACTTTCCCGGATAAACGCGGTCGTCAGCCGTGACGTTAGCGCGGGGGAAGTAGCTTCTTTTCGGGCTGCCCCTTAGTCTTGAGGAATATCGGCACATTGCAAGATCTCTCTCAAAATCCAACAAGACACCAGGCGAAGCCGCCATCAGCTATTTCCCCCTGCGGCACGGCTACGGCCTACCGATTGCGTTTGTCGGGGGGAAATAGCTGATGGCGGCCTTCTTCCAGCAGGTCGTCTCGGGTCTCGCCTCCGGCAGCGTCTACGGCGCGCTCGCGCTCGCGATCGTGCTGATCCACCGCGCCACCGGCGTGATCAACTTCGCCCAGGGCGAGATGGCGACGTTCTCCACCTACATCGCGTGGACGCTGACGACGAACCATGGGTTTTCATACTGGCCGGCGTTCGCCGTGACGCTGCTCGTGTCGTTCGCAGGCGGCGTCGGCATCCACCAGGCAGTGATCCGGCCCGTCGAGCAACGAATGTTCATTCCGCGCCTTGTGTTGTCGACCGTGGGCATTGCGGCGATTGCCTTCGCGGTTCTAGGGGTATTGCTGGCTCCCTTCCTCGCGGCTCTAGCGGCTCTAGCCGTGACCGGAGCCTTGTTCCCTTCAGTGCGCGCTGCTCTGAAGGGGGACTCCGGCGGGTCAGGGCCGCTTCACGTTGTTGTCGCAACGATCGCCTTGCTGCTGCTGATCAACGGGCTGATGACGTGGATCTGGTCGGGCGAGGTGCGGTCGGTTCCGAGCCCGTTCCCGACCCGCACGATCGACGTTGGCGGCGTCGTGATCTCCGTGCAGGACATCGGCACGATCGCAGTGTGCCTCGTGACCGTGGTCGTCCTGTGGGCGTTCTTCCAGTTCACGAAGGTCGGGCTCGCCCTGCGCGCCGCCGCCGTCAACCCGGAGGAGGCGCGCCTTGTCGGCGTCAGAGTGCCGTGGATGCTCGGCCTTGGCTGGGGGCTTGCAGCCGTCCTCGGGGCGATCGCCGGGATGTTGACTGCGCCGAGCGTTTTCCTCGACCCCAACATGATGCAGGCGGTGCTGATCTACGCCTTCGCCGCCGCGGTGCTCGGCGGGATCGACTCGCCGGTCGGCGCCGTCGTCGGCGGCCTGCTGCTCGGCGTCGGCCTCAATCTGCTCGGCACCACGATCGATTTCGTCGGCGCTGATCTGCGGCTGCCCGCGGCGCTCCTCGTCATTCTTGTCGTGCTGCTCGTCCGCCCAGCCGGCCTGTTCGGAAAGCAGCAGGCGAAGAGGGTTTGATGGTCGCCCGGGGAAATCTGGCACCGCTTGGCTTCGTCGCGCTCGCCGTGACGGCATTCGCCCTGCCCGCCTTCCTGAGTGACTTTCGCGCCCAGCAGTTCGCCTACGTCGGCATCTATCTGGTGGCGTTGACCGGGCTCAACATCCTCACCGGCTATACGGGGCAGATTTCACTCGGGCACGGCGCGTTCATGGCGATCGGCGGCTACACGACCGCGATTCTGATGATCGATCACGGCGTCAAGGACATCGTCACGATCCCGCTCGCGATCGTCGTCGCCGGTGTTGCCGGAGTGCTCTTCGGGCTCCCGGCCGCCCGGCTCTCCGGCCTCTATCTCGCGCTCGCGACGTTCGCTATCGCTGTTGCGACGCCGGCCGTGATCAAGAAGTTCGAGGGCTTCACCGGCGGCGGCTCCGGGGTCAACCTGTTCGGCACTCCAGAGCTGACCGCGTCCCCCACGCCGGTGAAGATCATCGGTTTCGAGCTCAACTTCAACAATTGGCTCTACTACCTCTCCTGGACGGTCGCGCTGATCGGGTACGTGATGGCGTGGCTGATTCTCCGCGGCCGGACGGGCCGCGCGTTCCGGGCCGTCCGCGACAGCGAGACGGCTGCGGTCTCGTCGGGCATCAGTCTGACGCGGACGAAGGTACTCGCATTCGGGATCAGTGCCGCCTACGCCGGTGCCGCCGGAGCTCTGTTCGCGATCGCGACGACGTTCGTCAACCCCGACACGTTCCCGGTGGCACTCTCGATCTTTCTGCTCGTGGGCGTC
>JANOUB010000586.1:0-2048 GCA_031416615.1 Thermoleophilia bacterium | reverse complement strand
CACCGCCACTGGGATTTCGGCGACGGTGGAAGCGCGGCCGGGCGGGCGCCCGAGCACCGCTTCGCTGCCGATGGGGAGTACACCGTGATGTTGACGGCGAGCACCCCGGACGGACGATCGACGTCTTCCTCCTCGTCGCTTTGTGTCCGAACCCACGATGTGTCGATCTCGCGCTTCGAAGCACCGTCCGTCTGCCGTGCCGGAGAGGCGCTCGACGTGGTCGTCGGCGTCGCAAGCACCCGCTACGACGAAATGGTGGAGGTTCAGCTCCTTAGGAGCAAACCCGGCGAACTCGTCTCCTTCGAGCAGGTCGATCGGGTAACAGCCGTCGTCTCGGCCGCTGGAACAGCAGGTCCGACATGCGTAAAGCTCCGCGTCACGTTCTCGGACGACGACGCTGCGGCGGGTACCGCCAACCTAAAAGCGGTCGTCTCGATTCTCGGCGCTCGGGATGCGAGCCCCGATGACAACACCGCGCTGGCGTCGATCCGGATCGCGAGCTAGGTCGTAAAGGATGACGCAGTCCGAGGCAGACACGGCCGCCACACAGTGCGGTCATGTGCCTCGTCTACCGTTAGAGGCATGTCCCGTGGCATCAGACGCTCCCGCTTCCTGCGTTCGGCGGGAGGCGCCCTGCTCACCCTCGTGCTCGCGCCGGGTGCGGCGCTTGCAGGAGGTCGCCGCGCTCCGGCCGCGCTCGCCCTGTCGGCCAGGAACACCGGCCGCCGCTACGTCGGCGATCGGAGCCTGTTCGCGACGGTCGCCCCCGGCGTCCCGGGGCGTGACACGGCTGCGGTCAGCTTCGCCCTCAACCGCTCGGCCACGGTGAAGCTCGAGGCGACCCGTACCGCGCTGCGCAAGACCACCGTCGTCTGGGAGACGACCGCAGCCCTCCGACAAGGACAGCACGAGCTGACCTGGGCCCCCGCTGCCGACATGCCCGTCGGCTCGTACGTGATGCGCCTCACGATCGACGGCCCCGGCAGCCGCCAGACCGTGCTCGGAGGCCGGCGGCCGGCCTCGATCGCGCGGCAGCAGGCCGCGGTCGTCCGAGTGCTCGGCGTAGAGGCGGCCTTCCTTCGCCGCTCGTACACCCCGGGCGAGCCCATGGAGCTGCGCATTCTGGCCGACGCTCCGGCGCTGACACTCCAGTTCCTGCGCTGTGGCGCCGAGGCGGAAGGCACCGACCGGAGCGACGAGCTGAAAGGAGCACCGATGGGCGCTCCGGTCGAGCTCGACTGGAGCGGCAAGCGCTCGGGCCCCGTCACGATCACCGTCCAGACGGGCGACTGGCCAACCGGTTTCTACGCCGCCCGGCTCACGACCGGCGACGGTCGGGTTGGCTTCGCGCCGTTCGTCTTACGACCGAAAGTGCTCGGCACCCATCGGCAGCTCGTCGTGCTCCCCACCAACACGTGGCAGGCCTACAACTTCTACGACGCCGACGGCGACGGCTGGGGCGACACGTGGTACGCAGGTGGGAGCCCGCCCGTCGCACTCGATCGCCCCTACCGCGACCGGGGTGTGCCACCTCGCTTCAAGCGGTACGACCTGAGCTTCCTGAAGTGGTTGCAGCGGACGGGGAAGACGCCCGACATCGTGGCCGACGACGACCTCGAGGCGTTCACCTCCGGAGACGAGCTCCACTCCCTTTACGATCTCGTCGTCTTTCCGGGGCACAGCGAGTACATGACCGGGCACGCGTACGACGTGATCGAGCGCTTTCGCGACCTGGGCGGCCGGCTCGTCTTTCTCTCGGCGAACAACTTCTTCTGGAAGGTCGAGAAGCAGGGCTCGACGATGCGGCGGATCAAGCTCTGGCGCAACGACGGCAGGCCCGAGGCGCGCCTGTGCGGCGTGCAGTACCGCGCCAACGATGACGGCACCCGGCAGGGCCCGTTCTACATCGTCGCAGCCGAGGCGGCGCCGTGGCTGTTCGAGGGAACCGACCTCGGCAACGGCTCGAAGATCGGCGAGATGGTGGGCGGCTACGGGATCGAGATCGACATGACAACTCCCGACTCGCCGCCAGGGACGAAGGTGATCGC
>JANOUB010000585.1:0-1949 GCA_031416615.1 Thermoleophilia bacterium | reverse complement strand
GGTGATCTACACCGGTCTCCATCAGACCCCCGAGCAGATCGTCGAGACGGCGATCCAGGAGGACGCGGACGCGGTCGGGATCTCGATCCTCTCCGGGGCGCACATGACTCTCGTGCCGCGGATCATCGACGGCCTGCGGGCGAAGGAGGCGGACGACGTGCTCGTCGTCGTGGGGGGGACGATCCCGGCCGACGATGCCGCTGAGCTGATCGCGGGCGGCGTCGCCGCCATCTTTACTCCTGGCGCGCCCATGGCCGGGATCGTCGACTTCCTCCGCTCCGCCGTCGCTGTCCCGTAACCCGCCGCTAACGTGCTGCAGCGGCCTATCGCCTAACCGGCGCCGCACCGTCGCGTCTATTCTTCCTGAATGGAGGCAACTCCGGACAGCCGCTCTTTGTTCAAGTCACCGCGCAATCAGCGTCGGCTCCTGTGGGCTGCGCTCGTCGTGCTCGCGATCGGCGTCGCCGCTTTCACGTTCGCGTTCTTCCGGAACACCGGCGATGCGACCGAGACGTTCTCGAACGAGCCCGCGGATGTCTTCAAGCCGCAGAAGACGGTGGGCATCGACACAGACGCCCGTCGCGTCGCAGGCACATTCATCCAGACCGCGGTTGCGCGCAAGAACCTCGGATCGTCCTATGACCTCGTCGCTCCTGAGTTGCGGCAGGGCATGACCCGCAAGCAGTGGGCAACCGGGAACATCCCCGTCGTCTACTACCCGAGCGGAGAACTCGAGTTCGCCTCGTTCAAGGTCGACCGCTCGTACGCGGACGAGGTGTTCTGGGAGGTGTACATGGTCCCTAAGGTCGGATCCGGCGTCCAGCCTGCAGTGTTCTACATCGGCCTGAAGCGCACCGGTGAGAAGGCGCCGTGGAAGGTGTACTACTGGGTGCCCCGCTATCGGCCGGCGCTCCCAACTCCGGGCTAGGTTCGATGTCGTACCGAGCCCGGCGCCGCCGTCGGTGGATAGCGGCCGCAGGCGGGGTCGGCGGGTTGCTCACGGTGAGCGCAGTGTTCTTCTGGAACACCGCTGACAACATCGAGACCTTCTCGGGCGGCGAGGCGGACATCTACGTCGCACCCAAGCCGCGCAAGCTGACGAAGGCCGAGCAGGTCGCGCTCGTGTCCGTTGCACAGCGGTTCGTCGAGTCGGCCGTCTCCCGCGACCACCCGGAACGGGCTTACGAGATCGTCGGGCCGAGCTTGCGCGCGGGCCTGTCTCGGAAGCAGTGGGCGACAGGGGCAATCCCCGTCGTGCCCTATCCGGTCGACAGAGCCCTCTGGAAAGTCGAGTACTCCAACAGCGAAGTCGTGGGCCTGCTCGTGATGGTGTATCCGACGAAGGAGGCCCGGCTCGAGCCAGCCGTGTTCTCGATGAACATGGTGCCGGTCGGGTTCGGAAACTACAACCGCTGGTTGGTGAACAGTTGGGTGCCAAAGGGAGGCAGTCCGTCCGCGATCGTGGGCCCAGGAGAGTCGCCGGGCCAGGCGCGCGCAAATGCGGCATCGCAGCAGTACGAGCGCGTCTCGGCGACGGCGAGCGTCTTCTGGCTGATCGTCCCGGTCGTGCTGATCTGCCTCGTCCTCGTCGTCCCGTTAGCGTTCCTCGTCCGCGAGTGGTGGGTCTCGCGGCGCACGCGCCGGCACCTCCACTCGCGCGCCTAGGCAATTTCGCCGTCGTCACCGCCGCTCCCTCCCGACGGCGTACGTCCAGGGGAATAGCTTCAAAGGTCAGCCCGACTTGATGCGATCGACGGCCAACGCGCCGGGTGTCCCGTCGTGTCCGCAGATGCCTGCGACGGCGTCCATCACGGGGAAAGAGCTAGGGTCGTCCTGTGAAGATCGCCGTCTGTGTGAAGCAGGTGCCCGACGCGACGTCCGTGAGGCGAATCGACGCTGCCACGAACCGTCTCGACCGGTCGGGCGAGGGTGCGCTCAACGCCACAGAC
>JANOUB010000584.1:0-2829 GCA_031416615.1 Thermoleophilia bacterium | reverse complement strand
TCGCAGCCGCCATGCCCTCGACCCAGACGAGCGTGCGCCGCCCGTTGCCGCGCTCCTCGCCGACGATCGGCTCGAGCGCGTAGATCCGGTCGGCCCGCACGTACTTGCCGAAGCCGAGGAAGACCATGCGCGGCGCGGTAGCCATGGTCGGCACAGTATGGCCATGGAATCGGTCTGGGACTAGTCGTAGTCGGTCGCACCTTGCGCTGCGCCGACGGAGACTCCGGGTAGGCTCGGCGGGCGATGGCGCGGATCTACCTCTCCCCTCCGCATCCGTCCGGCCGGGAGGTTGAGTTCGTGGCCGACGCGATCGCGTCGAACTGGCTCGCTCCCCTCGGGCCGCACGTCGATGCCTTCGAGCACGAGCTCGCGGCGGTCGCCGCGGTGCCGCACGCGCTCGCACTCTCGAGCGGGACAGCCGCACTGCACCTGGCGCTCGTCGTGCTCGGGATCGGCCCCGGCGACGAGGTCGTCTGCTCATCCCTCACCTTCGCCGCAAGCGCCAACGCGATCCGCTACACGGGTGCCGCTGCGGTATTCGTGGACTGCGACAAGGACACGTGGACGATGGACCCCGAGCTGCTCGAGGAGGCGCTCGCAGACCGTCGCCGCCGGGGCGCACGCGTTCGCGCAGTTCTTGCCGTCGACCTCTACGGCCAATGCTGCGACTACGACGCCCTACGGGACGTCTGCGACCGCCACGACGTGGTGCTGCTCCAGGACGCCGCAGAATCGCTTGGTGCGACGTACCGTGGGAAGCCGGCCGGCGGCCAGGGCGTGCTCGCGGCTTTCTCCTTCAACGGCAACAAGATCATCACGACGAGCGGAGGCGGCATGCTGGCGGCCACCGATCGCGACCTGATCGCCCACGCCCGCAAGCTGTCGAGCCAGGCGCGTGACCCCGCGCCGCACTACGAGCATTCCGAGATCGGCTTCAACTACCGGCTCAGCAACGTGCTTGCTGCGCTCGGCCGAGCGCAGCTCGCCGTGCTATCCGAGCGGGTGGCCGCCCGGCGGCTCGTGAATGCGCGTTATCGCGAACTGCTCGCCGACGAGCCTGGCGTCACGTTCATGCCGGAGGCAGACTACGGCACCTCGAACTGCTGGCTGACGTGCATCCTCGTCGACCCCGAGGCGTTCGGCGCCGACCGCGAGGCGATCCGCGTCGCGCTCGATCTGCTCGACATCGAGGCGAGGCCGGTCTGGAAGCCGATGCACCTGCAACCTGTGTTCGCGAACGACCCGAGCTACGGCGGCGACGTGTCGGCCCAACTCTTCGAGCGCGGGCTGTGCCTTCCGAGCGGCTCGGCGCTCTCGGAGGACGATCAGGATCGCGTCGTCGCATGTGTGCGGGCGACCGGAGGCCGCTGAGCACCGCGACTGTCGCCGAACGGGCGACGCTCCGCGTCGCCGAGACGACGCCTCGCATCGCCCCTACGACAAAAACCGTCGTGGATTCCCGTAGGGGCGAGGCGCACGCTCGCGGTAGCGAGCGTAAGCCTCGACCGCGGAGCGACTCTTGCCTCCTACGCGCTCGCGAGCTTCTCCGGCACGCTCGTCTCGACGTGGTCGAGCCAGTGCGACCAGCGGTCGCTGCGGCCGTTGACGGTGTCGAGGTAGCTCGTCTGGATCTCCCGTGTGACCGGACCGACGCCGAGCTCCTGATCGTCAACCGCCCGCACCGGCGTCACCTCGGCTGCGGTTCCGGTCATGAAGAACTCGTCCGCGAGATAGAGATCCGAACGGATCAGCGGCGTCTCCTCGACGACGTAGCCGAGATCCTGCGCGATCGTGATCACGGCATCGCGCGTCAACCCGGGCAGGATCGAGGTCGAGAGCGGGGGTGTGCGGATGACGCCGTTCTTGATCAAGAAGATGTTCTCACCAGGTCCGTCGGCGACGAAGCCGTCGTCGGTCAGCAGGATCGCCTCGTCGTAACCACCGCGCCGAGCCTCGGTCGTCGCGAGCATCGAGTTCAGGTAGACGCCGCTCGCCTTGGAGGCGTGCGGGATCGTGTTCGGGCCGACGCGCTTCCACGACGAAATGCACGTGGTGATGCCCTGTTCGAGCGCGTTCTCACCGAGGTAGGCCCCCCAGGGCCAACTCATGATCACCGTCTCGACGGGGTTGCCCTGCGTCGAGACGCCAAGCTGGCCATAGCCGTAGAACGCGATCGGGCGGATGTAGCAGGCAGGCAGACCGTTCACGCGAACGAGCTCGTGGGTCGCCTCGCGCAGCTCCTCGACCGAGAAAGGGATGTCCATGTACAGCAGCCGCGCCGAATCGTGCAGTCGCTGCATGTGATCGGCGAGCCGGAAGACCGCCGGCCCTTTCGGCGTCTCATAACAGCGCACGCCCTCGAACACGCCGGAGCCGTAGTGAAGCCCGTGAACGCCGACGTGCACCTTTGCGTCGGCCCAGTCGACGAACTCGCCGTTCATCCAGATCTGCTTGGTCTCCTCCATCAGGCTCCTCCGTATTTGTGGTCTCGCCTGATTATGCGGATTCCTGGACGATGTCTACGGTGCTACCGCGTGTCAGCCGCACGAGCTCGAGCGGCGACAGCATCGCCATGTGGCGTTCGGATCCCGCCCCGACCCAGACAACCGTGCTCGAGAGGATGGTTTGCTCGACGAAAATCGTCACTCCGGCGGGAGGCGGGAACGGCGCCACGGCACCCGGAGCAAAGCCTGTCGCAGCAACGACCTCGGGCGGGCGGGCGACGCGCGCGTGATCGGCGCCGGCTGCCAGAGCGACCTTCACCGGGTCGGCCCGCCGGTCTCCCGGGACGAGAGCAAGAACCGGTCGCGTGTCGCAGATGAGCACGAG
>JANOUB010000583.1:0-1892 GCA_031416615.1 Thermoleophilia bacterium | reverse complement strand
GGGGCCGCGCCACGACGCGGTGCGCTCGAGCCATCACCAGGGCGTCGGGCGGGTGGGAGAAGGGCTCGTCGAGAGCGCCTTTGCGCAGGACGGCTCGCTCGAGGGGATCGAGGACCCTGCCAAGCGGTTCGCGGTCGGCGTGCTCTGGCATCCGGAGATGGAAGAGGACGACAAGCGCCTGTTCGAGGCGCTCGTCACCGAAGCACGCGCGTACCGCGCAACTCGCTGACGGGGCCTGCCGCCACCATCGGGGCGCGGGGGAAGATCGCCGGCGAGATTTTGACTCTCAACGTCTAGTTGACCTTTAGTCTTTGCCATACCCGGAGGGGCGACGCGCATGCGTCCCCTGCGCGCGCGGTGCGGCGGTTTCGGTCCGGGCGGGTGCGGGCGATGCGTCTGCGTCGCTGTGAGTGTGGGGCCAGACCTAACCCCTGCGCCACCCGAGAGGGCCACCTCCGAAGGGGTACAAACCCCTCGTTCGGAGGATTGCCATCCCTGCGAAGGGTCATACCGTGAGTCGAAGAGCGGGGACGGCCCCCACATCCTTCGACCAGGGAGAGAACACGGATATGCGGAAGCAGGCGGTACGAATCGGCATCGTGACAGCAGCGGCAGCAGGCACGCTGGCCCTGGCGAGCACCGGCTCGGCGGCGGTTTCGTCGACGCCCTCGAAAGGCACATCGAGCGACCTGCGCAACTGCGCCGCGGCCGCCGCAGCCGAGGGGTGGTCGGGCACATGGACGGGCATCAAGGTCGACGAGCCCGTCGCGGCCGGCAGCTACGGCTCGATCACGATCTCGAACCGCTCCGGGAATCACTTCGACTGGTCGTCCACGGCGCCCGTGCAGGTCGTCTTCGTGAAGGCCGGCCCGGGCGCCAACCTCTACTCCTACGGCGCCGGCTCGACGGGCGACACCGGTCTACAGAGCCCGAAGCCCGACTCGATCAGCCACGCGCTCTTCTGCGTCAACAGCGACGCAGCCTCAACCGGCGGCGGCTCGACGGGCGGCTCCACGGGCTCCACCGGTGGCTCGACGGGCGGCTCGACGGGCACCTCGACGGGCGGCTCGACGGGCTCGACGGGCACCTCGACGTCCGGCGCATCGGGCCCGGCGCCCGGCTCGCCGGCCGTCGTGGCCGCTGCGCCCACGACAACCACCGCTCCCGCGACGCTCCCGGGCGCCTTCAAGCCCCCGGTCGCCAAGAAGCGACCCGCCGTCAAGTCCCGCAAGCTGAGCCTGCGCTTCTGCGCCCGCATCGCAGTCTCGCGGAAGTCACTCGTCGTCGGCGCGCGTGGGCCGGTGTCGCTGAAGGTGACGGCCGGCGCCCTCGCCGTTCCGGGACTCAGGCTCCGGATCTCGGGCGCCGGCGTCGACAGGATCGTGCGCACGGGCAAGGGCGGCAATGTGAGCGTCAACGTGATTCCAGCGAAGGCGGGGATCCTGCGGATCACCTCGCTCGGGCGGAAGGGCTGCAACACCGCTCGGATCGGCGCCGTCGGCAGCTTCGAGCCGCCGGTCACGGGGTAGCGATCTACGGAGGGCGGGGAACCCGACACGCAGGGCGCGGATGGGGCCCCCGTCCCTCGTTCCTGCCCGGCCCCCGGCGGGTTCGGCCGGCGTCAGCCCTCCGGACTCGTCTTGCCGCGACGGGCGCGAGCGTTCGGCGACGACTCGGGCTCGTGCGCCTGGCCCGTGTGCTCGCAGATCACGGTGAGGTCGAGATCCCAGTGCCACAGGACGACCTCGCCGCCGGCGTCCTCGGCGCAGGCTGCGACCAGGAAGTCCGTCGGCCGGCGCCGGTGGCCTCCAGGGACGATGTGGGCGAGCTCGTGCTGGACGACGAGTGCTCGCTCGACCGCGCGCTCACGCAGCGGCAGCCATGTGAGCGGC
>JANOUB010000582.1:0-3465 GCA_031416615.1 Thermoleophilia bacterium | reverse complement strand
GGAGAGACGCGCGATGCTCGAGTTCACGACATTGAGAGGAGACACAGGCCGATGACTCATGTGGACGCGGCAGATCAGGCGCCGTCTCACCTAACGGTTTCTCCCGCAGGGAGAAACCTTGTTGCTTTCTGTTTCCCCGGCCAGGGTGCGCTCGAGGCCGGGATGGGGCGCGAGCTCGCCGAAGCGGTACCGGCTGCGATGGAGGTCTACCGCGTCGGGAGCGAGGCATCGGGGCTCGATCTCCAGAAGCTCTGCTTCGACTCTCCGCTCGAAGAGCTGGTCGAGACGGAGGTGCAACAGCCGGCTCTGATCGCGACGTGCCTCGCCATTCTGGCGGCGGTGAGGGCGAAAGGGCTCGTGCCCGACATCGTGGTCGGGCATTCGGTCGGGGAGTTCGCCGCCCTCGCGTCTGTCTCGGCCATGGGAACGGGCGAGGCGATCGGCCTCGTCCGAGAGCGAGGCCTCGCGATGGCGGAGGCAGCTCGGCTGCACCCGGGTTCGATGGCGGCGATCCTCGGGCTCGAGGACGAGGCCGTCGAGGACCTGTGCCGCAAGATCGACGGCGTCTGGCCCGCGAACTACAACTGCCCGGGCCAGATCGTTGTCTCCGGTGAGAATGCGGCGGTCGAGGAGCTGTGCCTCGAGGCCACAAACCTCGGCGCCCGGCGAGCCATCAAATTGAAGGTCTCGGGTGCGTTCCACAGCCCGCTCGTCGCCCGGGCGGCCGACCGGCTCAGGCCGGCGCTGGAGACGATCAGGTTCCACGATCCGATCGCACCGTTCATGTCGACCGTGACCGCTCATGTCGAGCCTGCCACCCGCCTCGCAGCGCTCCTCGTCGACCAGCTGACGGCGCCGGTCAGGTTCACGCAGGCGGCGCGGGAACTCGTTCAGGGCGGCGTCACGACGTTCGTCGAGGTCGGCCCCGGAAATGTGCTCTGCGGACTTTTGAAGCGGATCGACCGCAGCGTCAGAGCGATCTCGGTCAACGATCTCGCGAGTCTGGAAAAGGCGCAGGAGGCTCTGTCGACGTGAGCGGCTTCTGCTCGCTCGAAGGCAAGACCGCGCTCGTCACGGGCGCCTCGCGAGGGATTGGCCGCGCGATCGCGGTGGAACTCGCCGCCGCGGGCGCTTCTGTTGTGGTCGGCTACCGCAGCGGGCAGCAGGAGGCCGAAGAGGTGGCGCGCGAGATCGGCGGCCGTGCCCTGCAGGCGGATGTCGCTGATCCGGAGTCGGCACGAGCTCTCGTCGAGGCGGCCGGAGACATCGACATCCTCGTCAACAACGCGGGCCTCACCCGCGACGGCCTCATCGCCCGAATGAGCGACGACGACTGGCGCACGGTGATCGAGACAAACCTCTCCTCGGTCTTCTATACATGCCGCGCGGTGGCACGACCGATGATGAAGAAACGCGCAGGCGCGATCGTCAACGTGTCCTCGATCGTCGGCGTTCACGGCAACGGGGGGCAGACGAACTACGCCGCCTCGAAGGCCGGCATCATCGGCTTCACGAAGTCTCTCGCTCGCGAGCTCGGCAGCCGAAACGTCCGAGCGAATGTTGTCGCGCCGGGGTACGTGCAGACCCAACTCACGGAGGTGTTGCCCGAGGAGGCGAGGCAGGCGATGTTACAGCAGACTCCACTCGGCCGTCTCGGCGACCCGCGGGACGTTGCCGGCGCCGTTCGTTTCCTCTGCTCCGATGAGGCATCGTTCGTCACGGGCGAAGTGCTGCTCGTCGACGGCGGCCTCGGCATGTAGCCTGCTTTCCCGTGAGTACCAGCCCTGATCATTCATCTGGCGCGGGCGCTGCATCCCGCCCGGCCCGCGCGACCCCTTCCCCGAACGTCCTGACGACCCGGGCGGGCGCCCCGCGATCACGCCAGATCAATGATCAGGGCTAGCAACGACAGACGCAGGATTGTCGTGACCGGGCTCGGCGCGGTGAGTTCGCTCGGGAACACCGTCGAGGACACCTGGGCGGGCCTCATCGCGGGCCGTTCCGGCGCCGGGCCGATCACCCAGTTCGACTCCACGGGCTACGCCGTTCACTTCGCGTGCGAGGTTCGTGACCTCGAGGTCACGGACTACGTCGACTACAAGGCGTCCCGGCGGATGGATCGCTTCACCCATCTTGCGCTCGCGGCCGCACGGCAGGCGGAAGCCGATTCGGGGCTCGCGATCGCACCGATCGCCGAGCGTGTCGGCGCGGCCGTGGCGACGGGGATCGGAGGCCTGAAATCCTTCGAGACCTGCGTCAACCAGTTGAACGACCGGGGGCCTGACCGCGTCAACCCGTTCTCGATCGTCCAGATCATCCCGAACCTTGCGGCCGGCTGGGTGTCGATCGAGCTCGGGACACGAGGGCCGCTGCTCGCGCAGTGCACGGCGTGCGCCGCCTCGAACATGGCGATCGGCGACGGGATGGATGCGATCCGTCTCGGCCGCGCCGACGTGATGATCTGCGGCGGCACCGAGGCTCCTGTGACAAGAGTTAGCATCTCCGGGTTCGCCGCAATGCGAGCGATCTCGAGACGGAACGACGATCCAGAGCGCGGCTCGCGGCCGTTCGATGGTGAGCGCGACGGCTTTGTGATGGGCGAGGCCGCCGGGATGGTCGTGATCGAGGAGCTCGAGCACGCGAAGGCGCGCGGCGCGAAGATCTACGCGGAGCTGCTCGGCTACGGTGTCTCGTCTGACGCGAACCACGTCTCTGACCCCGACCCGACCGGCGAGAACCCGGCCAGGGCGGTCAAGATGGCGTTGACCGACGCCGGCATCGAGCCCGAGGACGTCGGCTACGTCAATGCGCACGGTACGTCGACACCTTCCGGAGACGCCGGCGAGACGCGGGTGCTGAAAGTGGCGCTCGGCGAGGACAAGGCCTACCGCACACCTGTCTCCTCGACCAAAGGCGCGACGGGGCACTGCCTGGGCGCCGCCGGTGCGATCGAGGCGATCTTCACGATCCTTGCGCTGCAGCGCGGCATCCTCCCTCCGACGATCAACCAGACGACGCCGGATCCCGAGTGTGACCTCGACTACATCCCGAACGAGGCGCGGCACGAACAGGTCGAGATCGGCATCTCGAACTCGTTCGGCTTCGGCGGGCACAACGCCTGCCTCGTCTTCCGCCGCTGGCACGACGACTGATCGGCATGCACGTCGTCCGGCACCGCGACACCTGGGAGCGCACCGTATGAGCACGCTGCGCGCCCGCTGTCCCGACTGCAGGACGCTCACCGCGGTCGCAATCGGCACGGAGTACCAGTGCCACAGCTGCGGCCGCGAGTTCGCTGCCGGGCTCGTGCGTGTCCCCCGGTCATGGGGCGAGGGAGGCGAGGCGATGGCCGCCGCCGCGTGGCTGAAACTTCCGTATCCCGAAGCCGCTGTGGTCGAGGAGCAGACGCTCGAGGAGCAGATCGCGACGCAGGGCCGCAACCTCCCGGCGCTTCCCCTCGTTCTC
>JANOUB010000581.1:0-4103 GCA_031416615.1 Thermoleophilia bacterium | reverse complement strand
GTGACCTTGCCGGCTTTGAGGCAGCGGGTGCAGACGTAGGCGCGGGTGGCCTTGCCGTCGAGCATCATCCTGACCTTCTGCAGGTTCGGGTTGAAGCGGCGCTTGGTGGCGACCATCGAGTGGCTCCGGTTGTTGCCGAAGCCGGGCTTCTTACCGCAGAGGGAACAGATCTTGGACATGCGGCTGGGGATGGTAGCGGAACCCGCCTGAGGCGGGTGCCGCTGTAGGGGCGATGCGCAAAGCGGCTCAGGCGACAGAAGCGTCGCCCGAAGCGACACCGGATTCCGCCAGCTTCGAACCGCCGCAATCGTCCAGTGCGTCAGCGCGCTGCGGCGGCGCGCAGGTTCGCGAACAGGTCGGCCATCTCGAGGCCGGTGCGCACCGCTTCTGCTCCCTTGTCGTAGCGGCTTTCGGCCTGGTCGGCGCGGTCGAGCGTGAGCAGACCGAAAGCAACCGGGACACCTGTTTCGATCGCGGCGAGCTGCAGTCCGCTTGCGGCCTCACTCGAGACGTAGTCGAAATGAGGGGTATCACCGCGAATGACGCATCCGAGCGCGACGATGCAGGCGAAGCGGCGGGTCTTCGCGAGCGCCATCGCAGCGAGCGGCAGCTCGAACGCCCCCGGCACCGGCATCACCGTGACGGCGTCGCGGGAGACGCCGCGCGCGTCGAGCTCGGCCAGCGCCGATTCGAGCAGTTGTGTCGTCACGTCACCGTTGAACCGTGCCACGACGACACCGACAGCGCGGCGCTCTCCGGCTGCCTCGCCCTCGAGCACGGCGTAGCCCGGCGGCACCGTGAGCTCACCCGGGGCGTGCTCCATCGTGGCGGAAACGTGGTCTGCGAGCGGCGCCGGTGCGTCCTCTAGATCCTCCTCGGGGGCATCGACCCCTGGCACGGCTTCGGAAGCAGCCGCGTAGGCCGCCGCCTCGATCTCGGCAACAGCAACGTCGGCCTCAGACCACCCGTCGAGGACGTTCTCGCTCGAGGCATCGAGGCCGGACTCCCCCTCCTCGGCGGCCGGCTCTCCCTCCGCGACAGCGTCGTCGCTTCCGGGCTCCTCGGGATCGCCGCCCCAGCGGGGTGTTTCGTACCGGTCGCTCATCTTCTCAGCCCTTCCTTCGCTCAGGAGCTCTCGGGGTCGAACCGCACCCGTTGGTGGTGCTCTGGTTGTCCGATCGTGTGCCCCATCTTGTCGCGCTTGGATTCGAGGTACCGCCGGTTCTCCGGGTTGGGTTCGATCTCGATCGGCTCCTGCGAGACGACCGAGAGGCCGAATCCAGAGATGCCGCTGATCTTCTTCGGGTTATTCGTCAGCACCCGGATCGTGGTGAGTCCGAGGTCTGCCAGGATCTGGGAGCCAATTCCATATTCTCGCGCGTCAGCGGAGAAGCCGAGCTGGAGATTCGCCTCCACGGTATCGAGGCCTGTCTCCTGCAGTTGGTAGGCGCGCAGCTTGTTCAGCAGGCCGATCCCCCGTCCCTCCTGGGCGAGGTAGAGGAGCACTCCGGTGCCCTCATCCTCGATGCGCCGCAGCGCGTGTTCGAGCTGCTCGCCGCAGTCGCATCGTTGCGAGTGGAACACGTCGCCGGTGAGGCATTCGGAGTGGACGCGGACGAGCACGTTCTCGGCGCCGTCAACCTCGCCCTTGACGAGTGCGACATGGTGTTTGCCGGTCAATACTTCCTCGTAGGCCACCGCCTGGAACGTTCCGTGCTCTGTCGGCAGCCGCACCGAAACCATGCGCTCGACGAGCTTTTCGTGCTCGCGTCGATACTCGATCAGGTCGGCAACGGTGACCATCTTCAGACCGTGATGCTCGCAGTAGCCGATCAGGTCGGATACCCGCGCCATCGTGCCGTCGTCGTTCATGATCTCGCAGACGACGCCCGCGGGGGCGAGACCCGCGAGTCGCGCCAGGTCGACCGCGGCCTCGGTCTGCCCCGAGCGCTGGAGGACGCCGCCCGTTCGGGCGCGGAGCGGGAAGACGTGGCCGGGTTGAACAAGATCGCGAGCGGTCGAGGTCGGGTCGATCGCGACCTGGATCGTGTGGGCCCGGTCGTGCGCGGAAATGCCGGTCGATACGCCCTCGCGGGCCTCGATCGAGACGGTGAAGGCGGTGCCGAAAGGAGTCTCATTCTGATCGGTCATCTGGCGCAGGCCAAGCTCCTCGCACCGCTCGGGCGTGATGCAGAGGCAGATCAGGCCACGGCCGTAGGTCGCCATGAAGTTCACCGCTTCGGGTGTGACGAATTGCGCCGCGATCGTGAGGTCGCCTTCGTTCTCGCGGTCCTCGTCGTCGACGACGACCACGAACCGGCCCGCCCGGATCTCCTCGATCGCTTGCTCGACGGAGGAGAAGACGGTGTTGGGCGCCTCGGTGCTCATCGGCGCATCGTACCCCGACGGGCGACCTACCCTCCGAGTGTCACGCGCGGGCCGGGAGCAGGCGCTCGACGTACTTCGCGAGGACGTCCACTTCGAGGTTGACGCGCTGCCCGGGAACGAGCCGGGCGAGTGTGGTCTCGGCGATCGTGTGCGGGATCAGCGCCAGGCCGAAGGCATCGTCGTGCAGCTCCGCGATCGTCAGCGAGACACCCTCTACCGTGATCGATCCCTTCTCGACGCAGTAGCGGAGGGTGTCGGCTGACGCTTCGACGATGACGCGCAACCCCTCCCCCTCGGCCTCGATCGACTGCACGCGTCCGATCCCGTCGACATGACCCTGGACGATGTGCCCGCCCATCGGGTCACCCGCTCGCAGGGCCGGCTCGAGGTTGACGGCGGAGCCGCGGGCGAGCTCGCCGAGCGTCGACCGGGAGAGGGTCTCGGGAACGGCGTGGAAACTCAGTCGGTCGGCCTCGATGGTTTCCGCAGTGAGGCAGACGCCGTTGATCGCAACCGAGCCGCCGACATCGATGAGCGGAGCGGTGGCGGGTGCGTTGATCTCGAGGCGGATCCCTGACTCACCGCCTGTGACGGCGACGACCGACCCCACCTCGCGCACGATTCCCGTGAACATGTGACAAGGCTAGCGCTAGGGGTCGCGCAGGTAGGCCTCGATCAGCAGATCGTCTCCGATCGGCCGGGTCGAGACGTGGGTGAGGGACTTCGGCGCGGAGAGGTCGCCGAGGAATCGAGGCCCATCGCCCGAGAGCGTCGGTGCGACGAACACGAGCAGCTTGTCGACGAGGTTCGCCTCCAGGAACGCCGTGGCGAGCGTGGGCCCACCTTCGAGCAGGAGCGACTGCACCCCTTCCGCGGCGAGCGCTGCAAGCTCGTCGACGAGTGCGCCGGAGCGTAGCTCGAGCTCGGAGTCGGCCGGCAACGGCCCGCGACCGAACGCGAGCCGGCGCGGCTGCCGCGCGACCGGCACGTCCCGCGGGTCGAGCCGCGGCGCGTCCGCCCGCACGGTTCCCATGCCAACGGCGACCGCGTCCGAGGCGGCGCGCAGCTCATGCACGTGCCGTCGTGAGGCCTCTCCGGTCACCCAGCGAGCTCCGGGGACGGTGACCCTGCCGTCGAGCGTCGTCGCGACCTTGTAGACGACGAAGGGGCGCGCGAGCGCCTTCCAGGTGCGCCAGGCCTCGTTCTGGCGCCGCGCCTCGAAGCGGTCGTCGAGAACGGCGTCGATACCGGCCTCGCGGAGCTGCTCCAGGCCTCCCGCTGCCTCGGAGTTGGGGTCGCGGCAGCCGGCGACAACACGTGCGAGGCCGGCCGCGATGATCGCGTCGACGCACGGCGGGGTGCGCCCGTGATGTGCGCACGGCTCCATGGTGACGTAGAGCGTGGCCCCGCGCGCCAACTTGCCTGCAGCAGCGAGCGCCACGATCTCGCCGTGGCGGCCGCCGTACGCCTCGGTCGCGCCCTCGCCGACAATCGAACCGTCGGCGACAACGACAGCTCCGACAGTGGGGTTGGGGTAGGCAGTGTTCGGGTATCCGACGCCTAGCGCAACCTCCGCGAGCTCGAGCGCGCGGTCGAGGCTCATGCTGCGGCGGCGGCGATGCGAACGTAGGCGCCCGCGGGATCCGGGTCGGCGAAGACCGCGCTCCCCGCGACGAGCAGCGCCGCCCCTGCGGCGCGCACAGCCTTCGCGTTGG
>JANOUB010000580.1:0-8081 GCA_031416615.1 Thermoleophilia bacterium | reverse complement strand
TCAGATGGCGGCGGAGCCGTGTCGGTCAGCGTGTATGACGACCGGAGCGGCGCCGACGAGTCCAACCGCGTGGCCGCGGAGTGGATCCGCGAGAACCTGCCCGACCTCGAGGTCAGCCCGCCGCAGGTGTCGGCCGGCGAGGTCGCGATCGCGATCTAAGCCAGGATCCACCGTTTTGCGCGGGCGTTGCATCTCCGTACCGAAGGCCCGCCAGGCCGCTCCCCGTCCGGGTTGGGCTCCGTTTCTTCCCTGCCGGGCGGTCCCACCCGGACGGTGCGCTCCGCGCGGGGAAGGGATCATCCAGGCGCCCGGCCTGCATGACCCCTTCCCCGCACGTCCTGACGACCCGGACGAGCGCCTCGCGATCACGCAAAACGGCGGATCCAGGCTTGGCGAGGGGCCGGTGTGGACGAGTTGGTGCAGTTTTGGCACAGGTTTTCGCAGGGGGGGCGGCAGCGTGATACCGGCCGGATGGGACGAGGTCGCAGCTCTCGAGCTCGGCGCGCTCGAACTCCGCGGGGATGGGGATGCCGCGGGCAGGATCACGGGCGTCAAGGCGGACTCCCGACTTGTAGGCCCCGGCGATCTCTTCGTGGCGCTGAACACGGGTGTCGCGCACGTCGCCGCCGCTGCGGCGCGAGGCGCCAGCACGCTCGTCCCAGACGACCAGGAGGCCGCCCTCGCTGCACTCGCCTCACTCGTGCGCTCGAAGAGCAACGCGCGCGTCGTCGCCGTCGTCGGTTCCACGGGGAAGACCTCGACCAAGGACATCCTCGGGGCGCTCTGCAGCGCGACAACTCCAACGATCTGGGCCGAGGCAAGCCAGAACAACGAGATCGGCCTGCCACTCACGGTCTGCAGGTTGGAGCCCGACACCGCGGTGCTCGTGACCGAAATGGGCATGCGTGGGCTCGGGCAGATCGCGGCGCTCTGCGCAGTCGCCCGCCCCGACATCGTGATCGTGACGTCGATCGGGCCCGAGCACCTCGAGCTCGTCGGCACCGTCGAACGGGTGGCCGAGGCAAACGCCGAGGCGATCGCCGCCCTCCCCCGAGGGGGAATCGCCGTCGTGCCGGCCGATGCACCCGAGCTCGTACCTCACCTCGGCCGCACCGATATCGAGATCCGCCGGTTTGACCGGAGCGCGATCGTGGGCAGCGGTCACGACTGGAGGTTCCCGCTGGGAGATCGCGAGATCCCGCTGACTCTGCCGTTCACCTCCCGGCACATGGCAGAGAACACGCTCGCTGCGCTCGTCGCCTACGACGCCCTCGATCTCCCTCTCGATCGAACGCAGTCCGGTGCCGACGCCATTGCGCTGTCTCGCTGGCGTGGGGAGGCGCTGCCGCTCCTGGGGGGCGGCATCGTCGTCAACGATGCTTACAACGCGAATCCTGCCTCGATGCGGGCGGCGCTCCTCGACCTCGTCGTGCGTGCCGGCGATCGCCGGCGGGTGGTGATCCTGGGCGAGATGGCCGAACTCGGCGCAGACTCTAGGCGCTACCATGACGAGATCGGGTCGTTCCTGACCGAGCTCGGGATCGAGGTCGTCGTCGCGGTCGGCGAAGGCGCCCATCCATACCTGGGCGAGGCGGGTCCGCCGGCCCGTCACTGGATCCCCGACGCGGCCTCGTTCGAGAGTGCCGCGAGTGTGCTCCAGCCGGGCGATGCGATCCTCGTCAAGGGGTCACGTGCTGTCGGGCTCGAAGGCATCCCGGCCTCGATCGAGAAACGGGCAAGGGCATGGTCCGAGTCCTGATCGCCGGCCTCGTCGCGATGGTCATTGCCATCGTGATCGGCCCCACCTTTATCGATTGGCTGCGACGAACGGGAGTCGGCCAGCAGATCCGCGAAGAAGGCCCCGCGCGCCACATTGTCAAGCAAGGCACCCCGACGATGGGTGGCCTGCTGATCCTGGCGACCGCGATTGCGCCGTTCCTCGTCCTCTCGCTGTACACCGTTCCCGGGCTGACGCTTCTCGGCCTGACGCTCAGCTGCGCGGCGATCGGGTTTGCCGATGACTACCTCAAGGTGCGCAGGCGCCGCTCGCTCGGCCTCTCCGGCCGTTGGAAGATGCTCGGGTTGGTGCTGATCACGATCGGAGTCGGCTGGGTGGTGACGAAGGTCGGGTATCTCGACACCGAGATCTACTTCCCGGTGATCGACGTCAACATCGACCTGGGCTGGTTCTACTTCCCGCTTCTCTTCGTCGTGATCGCGGGTACGGCAAATGGGGTCAACCTGACCGACGGCCTCGACGGACTCGCAGCAGGCACGTGCGCGATCTCGATCCTCACGTTGCTCGCGATTGCCGCCATCACCTGGATCCGTTCGGGGCCTGTCGGGGATCGCAGCGACAACTACCTCGACGTGGCGATCTTCGCCGCCGCGCTGATCGGTGGCGTGATCGGCTTCCTCTGGTTCAACGCGTTCCCGGCGGAGGTGTTCATGGGAGATACCGGCTCGATGGCCCTCGGCGGCGCCATCGCAGGTCTCGCCGTGATGACACAGACCGAGGTGCTCCTTGTCTTCATCGGCGGGATCTACCTGATCGAAGCGCTGTCGGTGATGATCCAGGTCGCGAGCTTCAAGCGCACGGGAAAACGCGTGTTCCTGATGGCCCCGATCCACCACCACTTCGAGATGAAGGCGTGGTCGGAGACCAAGATCATGGTGCGGTTCTGGATCGTCGGGGCAATCCTCTGCACAATCGGGTTCGTGCTCTTCTACCGCTACTTCCTCCGCTTCAAGTTGTAGCTACTTCCCCTTGGGCAAACGCGGCCGGTAGGCCATGGCGGAGTCGATGGGGAAGTAGCTCGAGAGAAAGGCTTCGCCTGTGTTGCCGCCGCTCAGCTCGCGCCGGGGCGTAGCTTGACGCTTCTCGTTGCCGGAATCTTTAGTCGCGTGCCGAACAATGTTCACATGAAAGCTCTCGTTGTGGGACTTGCGCGGTCGGGCCGGGCTGCTGTCCACGCCCTCAATGCGCAGCACACCGATGTCGTAGCCTACGACCGGTCGACTGATCTCAACGTCGGCGGCCTTGCTGCCGACGTGCGACTCGGCAAGTGGGATGACGCGGCGCTCGATGGTGTCGACCTCGTCGTCAAGAGCCCGGGCGTTCCCGACGCCTCGGAGCCGATCGCCGCCGCGCGGCGCCGGAGCATTCCGGTCATCTCGGAGATCGAGCTCGGTGCGAGACTGCTCACGAACCCGCTCGTCGGGATCACCGGTACGAACGGCAAGACGACGACGACGGCGCTGCTCGGCGCGATGTTCGACGCTGCGGGCGTCCCAGCCGAAGTCGTCGGCAACATCGGCCGGCCGCTGACCGGGCTCGTCGGCGCGGTCGATCCGGCTGCGTGGGTGGTTTGCGAGCTCTCGTCCTTCCAGCTCGAGGGCACGGAGAGCCTCTGCCCACGCATCGCCGTGTTGACGAACCTCGAGCCCGACCACCTCGACCGTCACGGCACCTTCGACGCCTACGCGGCTGCGAAGCTCCGGCTCTTCAGGCTCCAGGGCCCGGAAGACATCGCCGTCGTGCCGATCGGGTTCCGGGCGATCCCGGGCGTGGCGCGGCGCATCGAGTTCGCCGCTGACGACCCGCTACCCGCCGAGCCGCTGATCCCCGGCGCGCACAACCGCGAGAACGCGGCCGCCGCGACGGCCGCTGCGCGTGCCGCCGGCATCCCGGATGACGCGATCGCGGAGGCCCTGCGGACGTTCCCGGGGGTCGAGCACCGGATCGAGAACGTCGCGACGGTCGCGGGCGTGCGCTACGTGAACGACTCCAAGGCAACCAACGTCGCCGCGACGCTCCGCGCGCTGGCCTCGTTCCCCGGAGCACGGAAGCTCGTGATTCTCGGCGGCCGCGGCAAGGCGGAGCCCTACTCGCCCCTCGCCGAGGCCTTCGCGCCGGCAGACCGCGCCTACGTGATCGGCGAGGCGACGGAGGCCATCGCCGCAGCGCTCTCCCGGGCCGGGGTTGTCTACGACCGTTGCGGCGATCTCTCGACGGCAGTCGCCGCGGCTGCGGGCGACGCCCGCGAGGGCGATGTCGTACTGCTCTCGCCGGCCTGCGCGAGCTTCGACCAGTTCACGAGCTACGAGCAGCGTGGGCAGGAGTTCGGGAAGCTGGTGCAGAAGCTCCAGGGGTGAAGTCCGCCGGTCAGCTCGAGCAACGCCTCCTCGTTCTCGTCACCCTCGGTCTCGTCGCCTTCGGGCTCGTGATGGTGTTCAGCGCTACTTCGGCATCGGCAGCACTCGGTGCGGGCGATCCGATGACGTTTCTCGTCAAGCAGGGCGCCTATGCCCTCGCCGGACTACTGCTGCTCGCTGTCGCCTCGCGCTTCGACTACCACCGGTTGAGGGCGCTTGCACCGATCCTGCTCGTCGGGGCTCTTGTGCTCTGCCTCGCGGTGCTCGTTGTTGGGCCGCCGATCAACGGCGCCCGGCGGTGGTTCCTGCTCGGACCGATCAGCGTGCAGCCTTCCGAGATCGCGAAGATCGCGATCTGCATCTGGACCTGTGCCCTACTCGCGCGGCGGCCGACACCTCGAACGATGGGCGAGCTGATGAAGCCGCTAGGCCTCGTTGTCAGCCTTTTCTCTGTTCTCATCCTGCTCGAGCCCGACCTCGGCACGACGATCACTCTCGGCATCATGGTGGCCGGCATCCTGCTCGTCTCCGAGGTTCCGCTCCGACTCCTCGCGCTCGCGGGGTCGATCGCGGTCGTGCTTTGCGCGGCCGCGATCTACATGGAGCCCTACCGTCGCGCCCGCTTCCTCACCTTCATCGACCCCTGGCAGGATCCGCAGGGGGCGGGCTTCCAGACCGTGCAGGCGATCATCGGCATGGGCTCCGGCGGCATCACCGGCGAGGGGCTCGGCCAGGGGATCTCGAAGATCTTCTACCTGCCGGAGGCACACACCGACATGATCTTCGCCATCGTCGGGGAGGAACTCGGCCTGATCGGCTCCACCGCCGTGATCGTAGCCTTCGGGGTGTTCGCGTGGGCCGGCTTCCGCATCGCGCTCCGGTGCCGCGACCCGTTCGGCAAGAGGCTCGCCGCCGGTCTCACGACCCTCGTCTGCGGGCAGGCAGCGATCAACCTGTTCGCAGTGCTCGGAATCGCTCCACTCACCGGGATTCCGCTCCCGTTCGTCTCCTACGGAGGCTCGTCGCTGATTGTTCTGCTCACCGCCGTCGGAGTTCTCCTTAACATCGCTGTGAATGACCGAGTCGTCGAAGCTCGTAGTCGTGATCGCGGCGGGAGGGACCGCAGGTCACATCAGGCCCGCGCTCGCGGTCGGGGAAGCGCTGCGCGCCCGCGGAGCGACCGTGACGTTCGCCGGCAGTCCCGACCGCGTCGAGTCGCAGCTGGTTCCTGAGGCAGGCTTCGAGCTCGACACGTTCGCGATCAGCGGCTTCCCGCGGACGCCGTCCGTTGCGCTCCTCCAGGCGCTCTGGCGGGCTGGGAAGGCGCCGTTTGCGTGCAGGGCGATTCTGAAGCGGCGACGGCCTGACGTCGTTCTCGGCGGTGGTGGGTACGTCGCAGGGCCGATGGTGTTGGCCGCTCGCCTTTTGCGGATCCCGGCCGCCCTCACCGAAGCGGACGCACATCTCGGCCTCGCGAACCGGCTGGCAGCGCCGTTCGCCCGGAAGCTCTTCCTCGCCTACGACATCCCCGGACACGGCGGTAGCAAGGTCGAGGTTGTCGGACGCCCGGTGCCTGTGGCGCATCTGGAGGGGACGCGTGCGACCGGCCGGACGCGGTTTGGCCTCCCGCCCGACGAGCCGGTTCTCGCGATCTTCGGTGCGTACGCCGGCGCTACGTCGATCAACGAGATGGCCGTCGAGGCGTGGGGTGAGGGCACGCTCGCGGTCGTCCACCAGACCGGGGAGCGCGACTTCGAGTCGTTTCGGCCGCGAGTCGATCGCGAGGGGTACGTGATGATCCCCTCGACCGATCACTTTGGCGAGCTGCTGCATGCCGCGGATCTCGCCGTTTCGCGTGCTGGCGGAACCGTGTGGGAGCTGGCGGCCGCAGGAACGCCGGCGATTCTCGTGCCCTATCCGCATGCCACCGCCGACCACCAAACACTCAACGCGAGGCACTTCGAGCGCGGGGGCGGAGCGATTGTCGTCCCGGACTCCGAGATCGCCACGGTTCCGACGTTCGTGACCGAGCTACTCGCCGATCCCGAACGGCTGGCGCAGATGCGGGCCGCGATGCTCTCGATGGCCCGGGTCGATGCTGCTGACAGGATCGCCGAGGGGCTGATCGAACTTGCCGGCCGCTGACGAGGACATTGTGGTGAATCAACACAAGGGCAATGAGACTGTGTTGAGTGATCACAAGACCAAAGACATTGTGTTGAATCAACACAAAGGCTTCGCGGGGCGGCGCTTCTACTTCGTCGGCATCGGCGGGTCGGGGATGTCGGCCTACGCGAACATGGCGCGTGCGCTCGGTGCAGAGGTACGCGGCTGGGACGTCCGCGAGACGATCTTCATGGGATCGCTCGAGGGAATTGACGTCGACGTTGGTGGTGAGCCGGCGCCGCCCGATGGGTGGGAGGTCATCGTCTCGACGGCACACGCGCAGCGAATCGAGGGAACGTCCCGCGCGGAGTTTCTGGCGGAGATCGTCGCCGCACAGCCGTCGATCGTCGTGGGTGGTGCGCACGGCAAGACGACGACCGCGGCGATGATCGCGTACGTCCTGCGGGAGACAGGTCGCGACCCCGCCTGGATCATCGGCGGCCTCGTTCCACAGCTCGGTGGGAACGCCGGGGTAGGTGCCGGTTGGCTCGTCGTCGAGGGCGATGAGTCTGATCGCTCGATCGGAGCGCTCGCGCCGCAGATCGCCGTGATCACGAACATCGAGCTCGACCACCACGCGACCTACGCATCCGAGGCCGAGCTACGGGCGTTCTTCGACCGTTGGCTCAGCGGCATCCCACACGTCGTTCGCAGCTGGGAACTGGAGCCGGTTGAACTCGAGCTCTCGGTACCCGGCGCTCACAACCGCCAGAACGCTGCCGCTGCGCTCGCCGCGCTCGAGCTCGCGGGTGTACCTCGCGCGGACGCCGAGGCCGCAATCGTTCGGTTCACCGGCGTCGGCCGGAGATTCGAGCTCGTCGGCGCGCACGGCGGTGTCACGGTGTACGACGACTACGGCCATAACCCAACCGAGCTCGAGGTAACGCTGCGGACAGCACGTCTGTTGACGAGCGGCCACGTCATCGCCGTTTACCAGCCTCATGTCGTCGAGCGCACACGGCACCTGCATGCCGAGCTCGCTGCGGCTCTCGGACTCGCAGACATCGCGATCGTGACGGACATCATCGGCGCGCGTGATGCGCCTCGGGAGGGCGTCACGGGGAAGCTGGTCGTCGATTCCTTGCCACCTCACGTTCGGGCCGGCTGGGCGCCGACTGCCGCTGACGCTGCGACTCTTGCGCTCGCTTGGGCGCGTCCAGGCGATGTCATAATCACCTTTGGTGTGGGGGAGCCATGGAAGATCGCGCGCGCGATAGCCGACGGGTTGCCACGATGACGTCGGCCACGCCTCCTTTCCGCGAGGACGTGCTGCTCTCGCGGCTGACCACGATCGGCACCGGCGGCCCCGCGCGTGCCTACGCCGAGCCGGGCACGCTTGCGGAACTCGAGCAGACGCTCGTTGCCGCCGCAGAGCGGGGTCTCGAGGTCGCAGCTGTCGGTCTCGGCTCGAACCTGCTCGCGGCAGACGTTGGTGTCGACCGGCTCCTGTTGCGACTGACCGGTGAGTTGGCAACTGCCCGGCCCGAGGGGACGCTCCTCGTCGCCGGAGGTGGCGCGACGAACGCCGTCTGCCTCCATCGCGCACGAGACGCCGGCCTCGGTGGATTCGAGTTCGCCTGCGCGATCCCCGGGACGGCCGGAGGCGGCGTCTGGATGAATGCCGGTGCCTACGGGAGCGACTGGAGCGCGATTCTCGTGCGTGCGCTCGTGGCGACCGCAGAGGGAACCGGCTGGCTGACGCCCACCGAGCTCGGTTTCTCGTATCGCCACTCGAACCTCGAGCACGGGCACGTTGTGGC
>JANOUB010000579.1:0-2014 GCA_031416615.1 Thermoleophilia bacterium | reverse complement strand
GCGGCGGGGAGCACGACGACGGCCGGGATTCGGAGTCAGAAACCGCGGCACGCTTGCCATCATTCGCTGCTGCTGCGAAATATCGGTACTATGATGTGCGGAAAACTAGTATTCAAACGTGCGGAATAGTGGTACTCTACTTGAGTGAACGAGTACCGTCGGCGTCTGCTCGATCCGCTGATCGAGACACTGCAGGCCGATGTGCCGGCTCTTCTGCTCGTCGGGCCGCGGGCTGTCGGCAAGACGACAACGGCGGCACGTCACGCACGAACGATCATCCGACTCGATCGTCCTCGTGAGGCGACGGCCTTCCGAGCCGATCCCGACGCAGCGCTCCGCGACCTCCCGGAGCCCGTGCTGCTCGACGAATGGCAGGTCGTGCCCGAGGTGCTCGGTGCGGTCAAGCGCACCGTCGACACTGACCCACGGCCGGGTCGCTTCCTGATCACCGGATCGGTGCGGAGCGACCTCGACGAGCAGACCTGGCCGGGAACGGGTCGCCTCGTGCGTCTGACGATGTTCGGAATGACCGTCGGCGAGCGCATCGGCTCGACGGCATCTCCCTTTCTGGACGCGATCGCAAGCGAGGACTTCGTCGCCGCCCCAGGCGATCCGCCGGATCTCCGCGGGTACATCGAGCTGGCACTTCGTGGGGGCTTTCCCGACGCGACACTTGACCGCTCGTCGGAGGCGCGGGAGCGCTGGCTCGAGAGCTACGTCGAGCAGATGCTCACCCGTGATGCCGAATTGGTCGACGAAGGTCGCGACCCGATTCGGCTCCGGCGGTTCTTCGAGGCCTATGCGCTGAGCTCTGCAGGCATCCCCGACGACAAGACGCTGTACGAGGCGGCGGGCATCAACCGCAAGACGGCGATTGCCTACGAGCGACTGCTGGCGAACCTCCTGGTCGTCGAAGCGACGCCGGCCTGGACGTCGAACCGGATCAAGCGCCTCTCGCTCTCCCCGAAGCGGTACGTCACGGATCCGGCGCTGATCGGGGGAGTGCTTCGGCTCGATGTCAGCGGCGTTCTGCGCGACGGCGATGTTCTCGGCCTCCTGCTCGACACGTTCGTCGCAGCGCACCTGCGGGCCGAGCTCCCTGTCGCCAAGTCACGACCGCGGCTCTACCACCTTCGACAACAGCAGGGCAGGCACGAGGTGGATCTCGTGGCGGAACAGGCTGCCGGCCGGGTCGTGGGGATCGAGGTCAAAGCCTCTGCCGCTCCGACGATCAACGATGCCCGTCACCTGATCTGGCTGCGCGAGCGCGTGGGCGAGCGATTCGTCGCCGGCGTCGTGCTGCACACGGGTCCGCGCGTCTATCGCCTCGGCGAGCGGATCCTGGCCGTGCCGATCTGCGCTCTGTGGGATCGCGGGTAAGGAACGTGGCACGCCGGACTGACCTATTGTCCGTAACGGACATGGGAGCCCGATGAGCGACACCGCGATTCGCACGCATGCCGACCTGATCTGGCGTGTTGCCGACAAGCTGCGCGGCGTCTACAAGCAGTCGGAGTACGGCAGGGTGATCCTGCCGCTGACGGTGCTCCGGCGGCTCGATTGCGTGCTGGAGCCGACGAAGGAGGCGGTGCTCGCGAAGCATGCGGGGCTGCGCGGGAAGATCGAGAACGTCGATCCGGTGCTACGGGCGACCGCGGGCCAGAGCTTCTACAACACCTCGAAGCTCGACTTCCCGCGGCTGCTCGACGACCCCACGAACCTCGCAGGAAATCTCCGCGGCTACATCGCCGGCTTCTCGCCCGACGCCCGCGACGTGATCGAGAAGTTCAAGCTCGACGTCCAGATCCAGACGCTCGCCGAGAAGAACCTGCTCTACCTCGTCGTCTCGGAGTTCGCGAACCTCGACCTGCATCCCGACCGGGTCTCGAACCTCGAGATGGGCTACCTGTACGAGGAGCTGATCCGCCGCTTCTCGGAGCTCTCGAACGAGACCGCGGGCGAGCACTTCACGCCGCGCGAGGTGATAAGGCTGATGGTCGACATCCTCTTCGTC
>JANOUB010000578.1:0-1944 GCA_031416615.1 Thermoleophilia bacterium | reverse complement strand
ACTTTGCTACCCTTCGGACATGGCAACGCGTCGCCTCTACGCTCACCGCACCCCCGTGATCGAGCGCGCCCTGGCGCTCGCGCCGTCGGCGCTGCCCGAGATCGGCCAGAAGGCCTCGGCGCCGAAGCGGCTCGAGGCGTGGGTGGCCTACGCGGTTGAGCGGTGGGAGGAAGAGCATGCACTCGAGGAGCGCGTGCTCGCCTACGAGGAGCTTGCCGTCGTTCCTGGCCGCCAGGAGCGCCTGAAGCGCAACACGCGCGAGGCCGCCAAGCGCGGCCTCCTGTGAGCGCACGCCGCGGCTTCATCTACCGGCTGGCCGTCGTCGGCGGCGACCCTGACTTCGTGCCGCCGGCGGCGGAGCGCGTTCTCGTGCTCAGCGAGGATCACTGGAACGAAACGATGAAGAGCTCCGTGATCGTCCCTCTCTACCCTCGCGGCAGCGAGGAGAGCGAGCACGCGGCCCTCTTGCAACCGCCGGTGGACGACGACCTCTACGCCGACTGCACGCTGCTGCAGTCCCTGGACGACGATGACCTGGGCGACCTCGTCGACGCCTGCGGCCAGGAAGCGCTCGATCCGGTCGTCCGTGGTGTCCGCGCCTACCTCGACATCGACGCGCTACTCACGCGCAAGATCAAGCGGCCACCGGCCCGAGGGCGTTCGACCCACTGGCCGCGCCAGCGCGACGTCTACTGGGGACGCCGGTTCGAGGCCCAGCGGGAGCGGTATCTGATCGCGGCAGACGACGAGTTCAACGTCCGGTCCGACCGGACCGCAGCGATGTTCCTGACGAGCCGGGACAAGAACTGGCGTTCACGCTGGCAGGTGCCCGTGCGCGGAGGATTCGTGATCTCCGGCGACATCGACCAGTTCGCCTACGTCGAGTTCGACGAGCAGAACCGGCCGAATCCCAGCGAGTTCACACGCGACGAGATGGCAGAGGTCGCCGCAGCGCTCGTCGACGTGCTCGAGCTCTGACAGGCAGATCCGGCCCACGTTGTCGAGGACGGCGGCCGTGCCGTCGTCAGCCTGGATCGTTCAGTCGCGATCCTACGAAAATGCGCCCGCGTACCCGTTGAGCGCCGGCTGGCCGCCGAGGTGGGCGTAGAGCACCTTCGAGCCGGGCTCGATGCGGCCGTCGCGCACGAGGTCGATCAGCGCCGCCATCGACTTCCCCTCGTAGACGGGGTCGGTGATCATGCCCTCGAGCCGCGCGCAGAGCCGGATCGCCTCGATCGTCTTTGCATCCGGAATCCCGTAGGTGCCGGCGTGCCATTCGTCGAGGAGGACGATCTCGTCGTCGGCGAGTGGTCGGCCAAGGCCGATCGCCTCGGCGGTGCGGCGGGCGATCCGCGCGATCTGCTCCCAGGTCTGCTGCACGGTCGCGGAGCCGTCGATGCCGAGCACCGAGCGCTTGCGCTCCTGGCCGGCGAAGCCCGCGATCATGCCGGCCTGGGTCGAGCCGGTGACGGAGCACACGACGATCGTGTCGAAGAAGACGCCGAGCTCTGCCTCCTGGTCGGCAACCTCACCGGCCCACCTTGCGAACCCGTGGCCGCCGAGCGGATGGTCGGAGGCGCCGGCCGGGATCGGATAGGGCTTCCCGCCGCGCGCCGTCACCTCTGTCAGTGCCTCTTCCCAGCTGTGGCGGAAGCCGATGTCGAAGCCGGCGTCGGAGAGCCGCACGTCCGCCCCCATGATCCGCGAGAGCAGGATGTTTCCTACCTTGTCGTACACCGGGTCGTCCCACCCGACCCAGTGCTCCTGCACGAGCACGCAGCCGAGGCCGAGGTGGGCGGCGACGGCCGCGACCTGGCGGGTGTGGTTCGACTGCACGCCGCCGATCGAGACGAGCGTGTCGCAGCCCTGCGCGAGTGCATCGGCGACGAGGTACTCGAGCTTGCGCACCTTGTTGCCGCCGTAGGCGAGGCCCGAGTTGCAGTC
>JANOUB010000577.1:0-3284 GCA_031416615.1 Thermoleophilia bacterium | reverse complement strand
CCTTGCAGGCCGGGCCGGCGACGACGGCGAGCACCGCCGCGTTGCTACCCGAGCCGAGCTGCCCGTCGGTGAAGTTCGTGCTGTCGCCGGCAAACGCCGCGCTCAGGTTGCCGAGCACCTTGGCGTGGTTCCCGTGGGACTTGCCCGTGAGGAAGCCAACCAGCTTGCCATCGTTGATGGTGCCGGAGAACTTGCCCCTCACCCGGCTGTCGTCGTCCTTGACCCTGAACGAGCCCTCGACGTAGCCGAGCTTGTCGGTCGTGTTGTACGTGGTGCGGGCATGAATCGCGAGCGATCCCGCGAGCACGGCGTTGAGCGAGGTAACGGTGCCGGTGTAATGGCCGTCCGTGATCTGCCACGTCTTCGTGTCCGCCGTGCACGTGCGGGTCTTCGACTTCTCGATCTTGTTCGTCGAGAACGTCGCCGTGGCCACGCTGACGCCGACGACCGACGGAACGATGGCGAAGGCTAGAGCGGCAGTTGCGAGCGCGACGGCCGTGCCGAGAGCGATGATGAGTGTGCGACGCATTCGTGTTCCCCCAAAAGTTGGTTACAGGTGTGAGTCTCGCCGGGAGGTGTGTGGGGGTGACGAGGGCAACGTAAGCGGTTCGTAAATAATGTGCGGTTGGGTGGTAACGGTGGAGCGACGACCTCCGATCAGGGCTAGACGTGCCCGTAGGGGGCTTGTGGCCGGCGACCGGGTTTGCTATGTTCGGTGCGTAGGATCCCGCAAGGCTTGGAGGCACTGGTTGGAGGAGAGTCCACCGGATCAGTAGGACGCAGGCGGAGAGCCTGCAGCCGAATCGCCGCAGGCCCGCGGGTTGCGACGATCCGGAAATCCTCACGGAGAGAGCGCTGGGTGCCCTCCGACTCGCCGCGCCGCGGTTCGAGCGTGGCGCCCGGTTCCCTCTCCTGCTTTCCTCTCCCGCCCGCCCCGCCCGCGTCTTGTAGACGCGGTTCAGGGGGTTCAGGGAGAAGGGTGTGAAGTAGCCTCAGAGCTCATGGGTGATCTGCCGTTCACACAGGAGCAGGCTCGGTCGCGCCTCCGCGCGCTCGGTCTCGGTGAGGCTGCCGCCGAAGCGCTGTTCGCACACTTCGACGACGCCGAGCAGCGCGGCAAGGAGGGGCACGGGTATGCGCGCATCCCGTGGCTCGAGCAGCAGCCGTTCGACCGCGATGCGCTGCCCGCGAAGGTGGAGTCCCTGCCGGGGCTCGACCGCTGGGACGGCCGCGGCGCGCTCGGCTACCTGACGCTCCAGGCGATCTGCGATGACCTGCTTGCCGACCCTCCCGCTACGGCCCGTGTCATCGTCGCAGCGGGTTGCTTCCCGACGGGGGCGCTCGGGTACTGGGTGCGGATGCTCGCAGAGAAGGCGGGCCTCGTTGCCGTCCTCACGGCGACGTCCCCTTTGCGCCTCGCGCACCCGGACGGTGGCCCACCACTGACCGGCACCAACCCACTCGCGATCGCCATTCCGGCGAGCGAAGGAGGCCCGATCGTCGTCGACGTCTCGATGGGTGCGGTCACCCACGGTGACGTGCTCACGGGTCGCGCGCGCCCCGAGGAGCTCGTCCCGTTCGGCGGCCCCCTTGCGCACAAGGCGTTCGCGCTCGCCGCCGGCCTCGAGCTTCTCGTCGGTGCTCTCGCAGGACACGAGCACGCTGCTGTTTTATTCGTCGCGCGCCCGGAGTTCGATCCGGTGCCCGGGTTCCGCGAACTCGCCGCGGGCCTACGGCTTCCCGGGGACTCCTGATCGCACCCGCCTCCAGGAGCGCAGCCCCGGGAAAGCGGTCGTCGTCGCGGATCGCAACGAAATGTGAAGTCGCTCTGTCAGCTCGCGTCTCTCAGCGCCGCGAGGACGACCGGGTCGATTCTTTCGCTACCGTCGACCCGCTCCTCCAGATTCTCGACGCCGGCCCAGTCTTCGAGCGTCGCGTGGCCCAGGGCTGCAAGTCGCTCGTCGATCTCGGCTCGCAACACGTCGTCGATGGCGAGCCAGTCCTCTCGTGGCGTCTTCCCGAACAGCGCCTCGTGGAGGCCGTAAAGGCGTCGAAGCTCCTCGACCGGCCGATCATGGTCGTCGATCCGAAGGTCGACGAGCGTGTCGGAGAGCCCTGCGTAGCCGCCGTTTCGCTCGACGACGAGCAGCGCAGCCGATTGCTGGCCACGGCGGTCTCCGCCAGCTTCCTGGGCGGCGGCGAGGCAGTCGAGCAGCCGTTCGGTGAGTGGGCGGCCCGCGGAGGAGACGAACGTGTCGGCGAGGGCTTCGACCGTTGCCGCGGAGACGAGGATGTTGCCCTGTGCCGCGTAGCCGTCGCCCACGCGCCCGCCGGCCCACGCGTGGCATTCCGTTCCGGTGAACGTCGCGCCGCGCCCTGCTGCGTCGACGACGCCGAGCTGGCGCTGTTCTCGAGCGTCGTCGGCCGCCGTCAAGCGCTCGACGACCTCGTCGGCCGAGCACCCGCTCCGTAGCAGCTCGAGTCCGTCGGGCCCGTACCGCGGGTTGGCGTACGCCTGGGTTGCGATCGCGCCCACCTGAGGTGCGGCCCACGGCACGACTGAGCCCACCGCGAGAAACTTCGACTGGGTGGCGACACCCCACTGGCCGGCGCCCAGATCGCAGGCGCAGATCGAGTAGGTCGCGACGACGGGGCTACTTCCCCCGGACAAACGTTCATGACGCACCCGTCGCTCCGAACCAGCGTTCCCGGCCCGTCACAGCAAGATCGTCTCGCCGGGTGCCGGCGCGACGAGCTCGACTCCGGCCGCTAAGAGGCCGCGAAGCGTCTCGGGCGTCCCGGTCAGCAGTGGGAACGTCCCGTAGTGGCTCGGCACGACGCGTTCTGCGCCGACGAGTTCGGCTGCCACCGCCGCTTCTCGAGGCCCCATCGTGAAGTGGTCTCCGATCGGCAGGACGGCGACTGCGGGAGCGTAGATCCGGCGAATCAGCGCCATGTCGCCGAAGACGTTGGTGTCGCCTGCGAAGTAGAGCGTCGGCTCGCCTGGCGTCTCGATCACGAAGCCACACGACTCGCCGGTGTAGGAGCCGTTGGACGACGACGAGTGGTTCGCGTGGGTCAGCGTCACGTGCGACCCGAGGAGACCGACGCCGCCACCCTTGTTGAGCGCCTGCGTCATGTCGGCCCCGATCTCAGCCGCGAGAAGATCGCGCAGCTCGACCTGAGCTAGCACGGGGCAGCCGAACGCGCGCGCCAGCCTGACGGTGTCGCCGACGTGGTCGTCGTGGCCGTGCGTGACGAGGATCGCGTCGACGCGATCGGGC
>JANOUB010000576.1:0-1553 GCA_031416615.1 Thermoleophilia bacterium | reverse complement strand
GGCGTTTTCGAGCGGCTCAAGGAGGAGCTCGTACCGCTGATCGCGGCAGCAGCCGGCAACGCGAGCGGCGGTATCGGCGACGGCCCGTTTCCGGAGGACGGCCAGCGGGAGCTGGGCCTCGCCGCGATCACCGCGTTTGGCTTCGACCCGGAGTCGTTCCGGCTCGACAGCACCGTGCACCCGTTCTGTTCGTCGTTCGCGACGACCGATATCCGAGTCACGACCCGCTACCACGAGAGTGACCTAGAGTCGCTCTTCAGCTGCATGCACGAGATCGGCCACGGGCTCTACGAGCGCGGAGTCAGTCCGACGCTCGAGCGCACCCCGCTCGCCGCCGGCTGCTCGTCAGGCCTGCACGAGAGCCAGAGCCGACTGTGGGAGAACGTCGTCGGCCGCTCGCTACCGTTCTGTCGCTGGCTGCATCCACAGCTCGTGGCAACGTTCCCCGACGCGCTCGGCGGGTTCACCGTCGAGCAGTTCCACCGCGCGGTCAATCGCGTCACACCGTCGTTCATCCGCGTCGACGCCGACGAGGTCACCTACGGGATGCACATCATCCTGCGCTTCGAGCTCGAGCGGGAGCTGATCGCCGGCAGGATCTCGACCGCCGATCTACCCGAAGCGTGGAACGCACGGTTCGAGGAGTACCTCGGGCAGGCGGTGCCGGAGGACAGGCTCGGCGTGCTGCAAGACGTGCACTGGTCGTGCGGCCTCTTCGGCTACTTCCCGACCTACCAGCTCGGCAACGTGATGAGCGTGCAGATCTGGGAGGCCGCTCAGGCAGCGTTGCCGGGCCTCGACGAGCAGTTCGAGCAGGGTGACTTCTCGGCGCTCGGAACGTGGCTCCGCGACAACCTCTACTCGCTCGGCCGCAAGCTGACGCCGAAGGAGACGCTCGCGCGCATTGCGGGCGGGCCGATCGATCCGGAGCCGTATCTCCGCTATCTGCAGAACAAGCACGGCGTCGGCGTCAACGCCTGACGCGAACCGGCTGTTCGGGACAGTGCTCGATGAGCCATCTTGCGTGCAGTACATGCAAAGTGCTTGTATGATGGAATGGCAGTGCCGAAGGCGATCCAGATCCGCGATGTCCCGGACGACGTCCACGCAATACTTCGGTCGCGGGCAGGAGCAGCGGGAATGTCAATGTCGGAGTATCTGCGCAGTGAGCTAATCCAGGCCGCCCGGCAGAAGACGGTCGCGGAGGTGATGGCACGAGCCCGCGCGCGGCACGGCGGCATCCAGCCCGGGGTTGCGGCAAAGACAATCCGCGAGATGCGCGGGCCCATCCCGCCGTGATCGTCGTGGATGCCTCGTCGCTCGTCGACTTCCTGGCGCTGGAGCGAGTGAATCCCCCACTTGACGAGAGACTCACCACAGATGGCGCCTTCCACGCCCCGTACCTGATCGACGTCGAAGTGGCGCACGCCCTCCAGCGACTAACCAGGCGAAACATGATCGGAGCCGACCGTGCGGCCGACGCCCGGCTCGACCTCGCAGATCTGCCGCTCCGCCGCTATCCGCACTTGCCGCTGCTCGAACGCGCCTGGGAG
>JANOUB010000575.1:0-3883 GCA_031416615.1 Thermoleophilia bacterium | reverse complement strand
CGTGCACACGCGGCAACGGTGCGGCCGAGGCGTCCGTCGACCGATGCTGCGGTGAGCTGCACGTACGCGCCGGCCCGCACCGCTGCTTCGAGCACGTCGGGCTGCTCCTGGACCGTGAGGTTTCGCTCGGGATGCGCGAGGACGGGCACGATGTGCTCGAGGTGCAGCTGGGCGCACGTCCTCGCAAGGTCGAGAGGCCAGCTCGAGTAGGGCGTCTCGAGCAACAGCAGCATCGAGTTGCCGCCGAGGCCAAACCGCGCCCGCATGCGCGCATCGAGAGCGGGCAGCCGGTCAAGCGCTATTTCGCCGCCTCCGCGTACCTCGATTGCGATCCCCGCGTCGGCAACCGCATCCCGCACCAGCGCCAACGCATCCTCCATCGCCTCGACCGACGTCGGGTAGTCGTCACGCACGTGTGGTGTGGCGCAAACGACGGTGATCCCGTCGGCGGCCATCGCGTACGCCATCTCGACGGACTCATGAAGATCAACAGCGCCGTCGTCGAGGCCCGGCAGTACGTGGCTGTGGAGGTCGATCATTTCCGAATTCTATTCCCGAGACGGCCCTGACGGCGTGTGAGAGGTCGATGGCGTCTGTGTGCGCCGTCAGCCCTGGCAGGCGGCGAGCAGGCCCTGCACGTAACCGATCGCATGTAGGCGACCGAGCGTCGGATAGCCCGGCACGAGCGCCGTGTCGCCCGCCAGCGTCGGTGAGTGGTCGGTGCGCAGCGGCGCGTCGACGCCCGCTTCGACGTAGGCGCGGATGCACGCGGCCATGTCGGTCGGGCCCCCGTCGACGAACGTCTCGACGAACTGCTCGGGTGTGCCGCGGACGTCGCGGAAGTGGACGAAGTGGATGCGGCCGTCTTCACCGAAGTGCCGGATCGCCGCCGGGAGATCATCGGTCATCAGCGCCACGTTGCCCTGACACATCGTCATCCCGTTCGTCGGGCTCGGCTGGAGTTCGAAGACACGGTCGTACGCGTCGAGCGAACGGATGATCCGGCCGATCCCACGCACCGACGAAAGCGGCGGGTCATCCGGGTGCAGGGCGAGCTTCACGCCCGCCTCCTCGGCGACGGGGACGGCTCGTTCGAGGAACCAGGCGAGCGTCTCCCAGAGCAGCTCTTCTGCGACGGGGGCGCCGGGGGCCGGGGTGTCCGTCCAGACGGACGCGTCGAAGCCGGTTACCTCGGCGCCGCCACGACCCGGAAGCGCTACGGACGTGCGCGACCACGAAACGATGGGCATCCAGTTGTAACACCACACCTCGATCCCGAGCCTCCCCATCACCCGGATGAGCTCGAGCACCGTCTCGAGCTCCTCCTCGCGGCCGGGAAGGCCGAGCCGCAGACGGTCCATGGGCGGGTTGTCCTCGAGCACCGTGAGGCGGAAGCCGGCGTCCTCGACGACCTGCCTGTAGAGCGCCAGCGGGCCGAGCTGCCACGGCTGCTCGGGCGCGTGCGCGCGCCAGTCCACGAACCCACGAGGCAGCACCCCGGTCGCCTCCTCCACCCCGAGCTGGCGCAGCTGCGCCCACGTCGAAGCAGGCCGAGGCTCGAGCAAGATCTCGGCGAGTCGCAGCATCAGCCTCTCTCGCTCCCGGCGATCCGGCGCAGCACCTCGGCCGCGACCGAGCGTGGGACGACGACCACCCCGTCGTCGTCGCCGACGACGAGATCGCCCGGCTCGACACGTCGCCCGCCGCAGGTGATAATGCCACCGAGTTCGCCGTCGAGATCGCTCCGCGGCGCGGTCGGAACGCTGGTGATCGCGAACAGCGGGAACGCGAGTTCCTCGACCTGGGCGACGTCACGAACGGCGCCGTCGATCACGACACCGGCAACGCCGAGTTCCTGGGCGCGGAGCGCCATCTTGTCGCCCCAGAGGGCACGCTCGACACAGGAGCCGCCGTCGATCACGATCACATCACCGGGCGCCGCCTGCTCGAGAGCACGCTTCACGGCCGGATGCTCCCCCGGTGGCGTACGAACCGTGAACGCTGGACCGACGACGCGGGCACCGCGCCACACAGCGCGGATTCGTGCATCCATCGCGACATCGCCCCCGGCCAGGTCGCTGACGTCGGCTGTAGCGGGCGCAGGCGTCTCCATCGCGATTGATCCTATTCCACATCGAGCCTCTAGCACTACCCAAGTAGTAGTCTACAGCGATGGGGCTGACGTTGGCACAGAAGATTCTTCTCGCCCACACGGATGCCGACACGGTCGCTCCGGGGGACATCGTGATGGTTCGCTGCGACGTCGTGATGACGAACGACATCTCCGGGCCAATGGCTTTTCGTGCGATGGAGCGCATGGGCGCGAAGCGGGTGTTCGACCCGGCAAAGGTCGTGATCGTCCCCGACCACTTCGTGCCGGCGAAGGACGAGCGCTCAGCTGCCCTCCAGAAGCTACTGCGCGACTGGGCAGCCGCGCAGGGCGTTGCCTACTACGAGCAGGGCCGGGGAGGGATCGAGCATCAGGTGCTCGTCGAGGAAGGCTGGGTCGTGCCCGGCTCCGTGATCGCCGGAGGGGACTCGCACACGTGTACCTACGGCGCGCTCGGAGCTTTTGGGACCGGTCTCGGGTCGACCGACATCGCGGGCTGCCTCGCGACGGGAACCTTCTGGCAGGCGGTGCCCGAAACGATCCGCGTCGAGCTCACCGGCGAGCGGCGGCCTTTCGTCACCGGCAAGGACGTCATTCTCGCCGTGATCGGGGAGATCGGCGTTGCCGGCGGGGCGCGTTCGGTACTTGAGTTCGTCGGCGACGGTGTCGCGGCGCTCTCGATCGACGAGCGCCTCGCCGTTGCGAACATGGCGGTCGAGGCAGGCTCCGAGACGGGGCTCTTCCCGGCCGACGATGTGGTCGCACGCTATCTCGAGGGCAGAACGACGCGGCCCTGGGTGGCCGAGTCGACCGATCTCGACGCGGAGATCGCCGACTCGACCCGCATCGACCTCGCGAGCGTGCCACCGCTCGTCGCCCTCCCCCACTCTCCGGGGAACGTCGTGCCGGTCGCCGACGCCCTCGGGCGTACGATCGACCAGGTCTACATCGGCAACTGCGCGAACGGGACGCTCACCGACCTCCGCCAGGCGGTCGAGATCCTTCGCGGCCGACAGGTCCACGCGCGGACGCGGCTGATCGTCGTCCCGGCATCACAGCGCGTGTACCGGCAGGCGCTGGCGGAAGGGCTGATCGACGTGCTGATCGAGGCCGGCGCGTTGATCTCGGCGCCGTCCTGTGGCGCCTGCTTCGGCGGCAGCGGCGGGATCCTCGCTGCAGGCGAGAGCGCGCTGACCACAACCAACCGCAACTTCCGGGGCCGGATGGGATCCGGCGAGTCATCGGTCTACCTCGCCAACGCGTGGGTGGCAGCAGCCGCGGCGGTTGCCGGCGAGATCGTCGACCCGGCCGAGCTCGGAGCGGTCGCATGAGCATGCGAGGACGCGCGATCCTGATCGCCGGGGACGACATCGACACGGACGTGCTCTACCCGGGGACGTTCCTGAACGTCACCGAGGTGGAGCAGATGACGCACCATCTCTTCGAAGGCCTCGATCCGGCACTACGAAGCCGGCTCGGGGGCAACACTGTCCTCGTCGTCGGCGCGAACTTCGGCTGCGGCTCCTCGAGAGAGCACGTCCCCCAGGCGATGCATGCGTCGGGGATCCGCTTCCTCGTCGGAGCGGGGTTCGCCCGTATCTTCTATCGGAACTGCGTCAATCTCGGTCTGCCGGCGGTCGTCAGCCCGGCGGCCGTCGCCGCCGCCACGGACGACTCGACAGTGGAGCTCGATCTGGAAGGCGGTTCGGTGGTCGTGGACGGCGAGCGCTTCGCTCTCACCCCCGTACCGCCGTTCATGCGCGAGATCTTCGC
>JANOUB010000574.1:0-2004 GCA_031416615.1 Thermoleophilia bacterium | reverse complement strand
ATCGTTGTCGATCGTCTCCTGGATGCTCGCCTTGTCGTCGTCGCCGAGCGCCTGCATCCCCCCGGTGCCCTCACGCACGCGAAGCGATGTGGCGTCTGCGTCGAGCACGATGCTGGTCTCCGTGGGGTCATCGCCGACCTCGAGCGTCGCCTGCCAGGCGGTGACGTGGAGCAGAAGATTGTGTCCGGCCTTGGCCGCTGCGCCGGTACGCCCGGTCCTCACCGAAAGGGTGCCGTTGCCGGGCCCGAACTTCTGCGTGCCTGCCTGGATCGGCATGCGCGGAGCCTAGATGGTCGATCCCTTTCCTGCGGATGCAGGCAAGACCTCTAGGATGCTTCGAGATGTCGTGTCAGTGAACGAGTGTGGAGATCGCCATCGCCCACTCACCCTTTGACGAGGAGAGTGCTTACCATGGCCGTAGAGCTGGATCATCCGTTCTCGACCGTGAAGCCGATCGACGAGAGCTTCGCGGCTATTCTCGACCTTGAGCGCGTGGTCCCGTGCGTCGAGGGAGGCAGCGTGCTCGAGACGACAGGGCCGAGCGCTGTCAGGGCCGAGATCAAGGTCAAGATGGGGGCAATGTCGATGACGTTCACCGGCATCGTGGAGATCGTCGAGCAGGACGCCGCAGCCCATCGCGTGGTGATGAGTGTCAAGTCCAGGGAGGCCGGCGGCCAGGGGCACGCGAACGCCAACGTCGTATTCGAGCTCGAGGACGGCGGAGGGACGATCCACACCAGCGCGCAGATCACGGGCAAGGCAGCGTCGATGGGCGAGGGAGTCCTCGTCGGCGTGCTGGACGCCCTGATCGCAGACTTCGCCGGGAAGCTTGCAGAGATCTGAGGGCGATGGCGACCATCACGATGCGACAGATTCGGGACGGCGAGGTGCCGTTTGACGGCGGTACCGCGATCCAGGAGGACGCCGACAGGCCGGTCTTTCATGGCAACGGGCCGGACGACTACGTCTGCGTCGTGTGCGGCAACGTCCTTGCCACGGCGATGCATCCGGTGCAGATGACGAAGAAGGTCCGGGTCCGCTGCGGACGGTGCTCGACGGTCAACGTCACGGTGGCCGAAGTGCCCGAAGTGTCCGCCCGCTGAATCAAGGTTCGAGAAGCGCCAGCAGGGAGGTCTGGTGGCAGCGGTAGGCGGCTGCCCCATCGCCGTCCACGGCTGCGATCCGAACGAGCGGCGGGTGGCCCATGGCCGGGGTCGCGAGGTCACGCAGCGCATCGTGATACGCCCGTTCCCGCTGCACGCCTCCGAACCCGAAGCCCTTGGCGGCCAGGCCGCGTGCGAGGCCATCGGTCCTCGAGCACCAGGCGCGGCACAGCTCCTTGTGCTCGTCGAGATCGAACCCCACGGTCACATCGGGGCGATAGAGCTCGAGGGCGGCCAAACGGAACGAGGTGAAGTGGGACGACTCGTCGACCTCGATCACGGTTCCCGTCGGCTCGTGCACCAGGTCGACAGTGAGCAGCAGGTTCTCGCGTGACGCGTACAGGACAGAGATGTCGCCCTTGAGTCGAGCGTAGATCGCGCCGAGTTGCTCGAGGGCCGCCGTCACCGGCCCGACGAGCGCCGGATCGCGTCGGGCCTTCGCGATGCGTTCGAGCCCGACGTGGCCCTGCTCGCACAGCCAGTCGAACGACTGGTTCTCGAGCACGATTCCGTCCTCTGCCGCCGCCTGCGCGAAAGCCGACTGAACGTCGTTGGGCACCACGGCACCGACCCTAGCCCAATCACGTGCAGTCCCACTTCGCATGGTCCCCGCTCCGAAGATGGTGACCTTACAAGGCCACCTGTCAGAAGCGTCCGCGACTCCCCTCAAAGCGACGCCCTGAGCAGCGCTTCGAGCTCCGTCGCGCCGACCGGCTTCGGGGAGCCGACGAGCAACCGCCGCTGCCCCAGCGCACCTGACAGAAGCGCGGGAAGATCGTTCTCCGTGTAGCCGACCTCGCGTAGTTGCCTCGGCGCGCCGACGTCGTCCAGAAGACGCTCG
>JANOUB010000573.1:0-2551 GCA_031416615.1 Thermoleophilia bacterium | reverse complement strand
ACCTTGCGCGCGATCTCGTTCTCCCTGCCCTCAGGAATCGCGAAATGGATCTTGATGAACGAGTTCGAATAGCGGTCGAAGACGGCGGGCGTCCCGTCCTCGGACAGCAGCTCGATGTCCTCGAGCCAGTTGATGTCGTCGCCGGGCGTCGACGCCTCGAGGTCGACGTCATCGAGAAGCGAGATGTCCTCCTGGTAGGCGTAACGCTTCCCCGAAAGGAACTCGGAGTCGATGCTCTGGATCTTCTCCGGCTCCGAATAGGCCATCTCACTCACCGGACATCACCTCCGCGTGGCTCGGTAGGTAGTCGATCGGGTTCTCGAGATGCCTTTCGAGCATCCGCTCGATCTTGGCGAGCGTCCGCTCCTCGCTGACGCCGGGGATCCAGCTCGTGCCGGCAAGTGGCACCTTCGCCATCGCGGCCGCCTCGACCGTGAGGGCGCAGAGGTCTTCGGGCTCGAGCGAGTGGACGTTCGTCTTGCCGCAGGCGCGCGCGAGCATCTGCACCTCGAGCGTCAGCGTGTGGAGGAAGTTATAGACGCGCTCGGCTGCGTCCTCGACGACGAGCCGCTTGCGCAGCTCCGGATCCTGCGTCGTGATGCCGACCGGGCAGCGGCCCGTGTGGCAGTGGTAGCACTGGCCGGCGGGGACGCCGACCGTGCCCTCGTAGTCGGTGACGCCCGGGATCTCCTTGTTGCAGTTGAGTGCCATCAGGGCCGAGTGGCCGATCGCGACGGCCTTCGCACCGAGCGCGATCGCCTTCGCGATGTCGCCACCGTTCCGGATCCCACCCGCGACGACGAGATCGATCTCGTCGGCGAGGCCGACGTCCTCGAGCGCGCGCCGGGCCTCGGGGATCGCCGCCATCAGCGGGATGCCCGTCTCCTCGGTCGCGATGTGCGGGCCTGCGCCGGTGCCACCCTCGGCACCGTCCAGGTAGATGATGTCGGGCCCGCACTTCGCCGCCATGCGCACGTCGTCGTAGACGCGCGAGGCACCGAGCTTGAGCTGGATCGGGATCTGGTAGTCCGTCGCCTCCCGGATCTCCTGGATCTTCAGGGAGAGGTCGTCAGGGCCGAGCCAGTCGGGATGCCGGGCGGGCGAGCGCTGGTCGATGCCGGCGGGCAGCGACCGCATCTCCGCCACCTGCTCGGTCACCTTCTGACCCATCAGGTGCCCGCCGAGGCCGACCTTGCAGCCCTGGCCGATGAAGAACTCGACCGCGTCGGCGAGCATCAGGTGGTGCGGATTGAACCCGTACCGGCTCTGAATCAGCTGGTAGTACCATTTCGTCGAGTGGTCGCGCTCCGGCGGGATCATGCCGCCCTCGCCCGAGCACGTCGCCGTGCCGGCCATCGACGCGCCCTTCGCGAGCGCCATCTTGGCCTCGAGCGACAGGGCGCCGAAGCTCATGCCCGTGATGTAGACCGGGATGTCGAGCTCGATCGGCTTCTTCGCGAAGCGCGCCCCGAGCACGGTCTTCGTGACGCACTTCTCGCGGTACCCCTCGATCACGAAGCGGGTGAGCGTGCCCGGCATGAACATCAGCTCGTCCCAATGCGGGATCGGCTTGAACATCGAGAAGCCGCGCATCCGGTAGCGGCCGAGCTCGGCCTTCATGTGGATGTCGTTCATCACCTCGGGGGTGAAGATGCGGCTGCGTCCGAGGACGGTCTTGCTGCTTGGTGCGGTCTCGTCGGCCAAGCGGCTCCTAGAGGCTTGATGTGGATTGGAAGTGCGGCTGGGGCGGTTCTGCACCAAGGAGCGTGTTCGACGAGGGCGGCGTTAAGGCTGGTTGCCTTGATGTCGTCCTCGGCGGACGCGATCCGCAGCGTGCAGGGCCGCATCCAGATGTGCTTTCAGTTCGCATCAAGCCTCCTAAAGGACGAGCTTGCGCTCGGCGGGCTCGAGGTTGTCGTAGTTGTAGAGCTTCTTCCCGCACACGAACTTCTGCAGCTCCGGCGGCGCGCCGAGGGTGTGGATGCGGAACTTCCGCTCGATGAACTCGGTGTCGGCGTCGGTCCACTCGCCCGGCACGCAATCGATCCCGAGCGAGCGGACCTTGCCGCCGATGTAGATCGTGCCGTCGTACATGGAGTCGCCGAGCCCGTGCCCGACGTCACCGCAGATGATCTGGCGGCCGCGCTGCATCATGAAGCCGTTCATCGAGCCGGCGCTGCCAAGCACGATGATCGTGCCGCCCTTCTGGTCGATGCCGGTGCGGGCGCCGACGCGGCCCTTGATCACGAGATCGCCGCCGCGGAACGCCGCTCCGGTGAGCGAGCCGGCGTTCGAGTCGATCACGACGACGCCGGACATCATATTCTCGCAGGCCGACCAGCCGACGCGACCCTTGATGTGCACCTCGGGGCCGTCGATGATGCCGCAGCCGAAGTAGCCGAGGCTGCCGTCGAAGGTGATCTTGCAGCGTGTGAGGATGCCGACGCCGAGCGAGTGCTTGGAGCCCGGGTTCCGCACCGTCACGTCGGTGACGCCCTGCTCGTTGAGCAGCCAGCGCAGCTCGAGGTTGATCTGGCGGGTCGTCAGGTCG
>JANOUB010000572.1:0-2373 GCA_031416615.1 Thermoleophilia bacterium | reverse complement strand
CTCTCGGAGGTACGGATCACACTCGAGAGCTTCGCGGCCCGGCTTGCGGCCGAGCGCGCGAACGGCGACGACCTCGAGGTCGCGCGAGCTCTCCTCGCCGATCTCCCGGGAGCGGACGACGCCCACGACGAGCGCGCCCTGATCGAGCTCGACCAGCGCATCCACCGGCACGTCTACCGCTGCGCGCACAATCCCTTCGTCGAGTCGACCCTGAACGAGTACTACACCCTCACCCTGCGCATCTGGTTCCTCGCCCTCGACCGCGTGGCCCGGCTCGACGACGCCGTCACCGAGCACCGCGAGCTGCTCGAGGCGATCATCGACGGCGACGCACCTCGCGCCGAGGACGTCATGCGCCGCCACATCCAGGGCTTCGAGCGGGCGATCCGTGCCGTTCTTTGACAACCACCCGCTCTGACCGCGACCATCATCACGATCACAGGAGAACCGACCCCATGAGCACCTTCCCCGCGAGCGCCCGAGCCGTCGTGATCGGCTGCGGCATCGTCGGCAATAGCCTTGCCTACCACCTCACCCGGCTCGGTTGGACGGACATCGTGCAGATCGACAAGGGGCCGCTGCCGAACCCCGGCGGCTCGACCGGGCACGCCTCCAACTTCATCTTCCCGGTCGACCACTCGAAAGAGATGACCCAGCTGACGCTCGAGTCGCAGCGCCAGTACATCGAGATGGGCGTCAACACGGAGTGCGGCGGCATCGAGGTCGCCCGCACCGAGGAGCGGATGGAGGAGTTCCGCCGCCGGATGGCGTCGGCGAAGTCGTGGGGCGTCGACTCGGCACGCCTTGTCACCCCGGCCGAGATCAAGGAGCTCGTGCCGTACATCGACGAGACGATCCTGCTCGGTGGCTTCTACTGCCCGACCGTGTCCGTCGTCGATTCCCTGCGCGCGGGCACGATCATGCGCGAGCGGGGGATCGACTCGGGCGGCCTGCAGGTGTTCGCGAACACCGACGTCAGCGGTATGGACGTCGAGGGTGGCCGCATCCGACGCGTCCACACCTCGCGCGGCACGATCGAGGCAGAGGTGGTCGTGATCGCCTGCGGCGTCTGGAGCCCGCTGCTCGCGCGGATGGCGGGGGCGCACATCCCGCTCACACCCGCTGTCCACCAGATGATCGACGTCGGCCCCGTGCCGCGCTTCGAGGCATCGACCAGGGCGATCGAGTTCCCGATCGTGCGCGACATGGACGTGTTCATGTACGAGCGGCAGGACGGCGTCGGGCTCGAGATCGGCTCGTACGCCCACCGCTCGATCCTGCACGACCCCGAGGAGATCCCATCAGTCGAAGAGGCGGCGCTGTCACCGACGGAGTTCCCGTTCACGCAGGCCGACTTCGGGCCGCAGATGGAGCATGCACTCGAGCTGATGCCGGAGATCGTCGGCGACGAGTCCGTCGGCGTCAAGTACGCGATCAACGGGCTCATCTCGCTGACCCCCGACGGCATGCCGATCCTGGGAGAGACGCCCGAGGTGAAGGGGCTCTGGTCGGCGGCGGCAGTGTGGGTGAAGGAAGGACCTGCGGTCGGCAAGTCTCTGGCCGAATGGATGGTGCTCGGCGAGTCGCACATCGACCTGCACACGTCCGATGCGAGCCGCTTCCACGACCACCAGAAGACACGCGCGCACGTGAAGGCGCGCACCTTCGAGGCGTTCCCGAAGACCTACGGGATCGTGCACCCGGCCGAGCAGTGGGAGAGCGAGCGCGGCATCCGGCTCTCGCCGATGCACCGGCAGGAGGTAGCCCTTGGAGCGGCCTTCTACGAGGCCGTCGGCTGGGAGCGGCCCCAGTGGTACGAAGCCAACGCGCCGCTCGTCGAGCGCTACGGCGTCGAGGCGCGCGAGGCCGAATGGGATGCCCGCTGGTGGTCTCCGATCATCAACGCCGAGCATCTCGCGATGCGCGAGCACGCCGGCATCTTCGACCTCTCCGCCTTCGCGATCTTCGACGTGCAGGGCCCGGGTGCGCTCGCTGCCCTCCAGCACGCCGTGCTCGCCCAGATGGACGCACCCGTAGGTCGCGTCGTCTACACCCCGATGCTCAGCCCCGGCGGCGGCTTCAAGTCCGACCTCACGATCATGCGCCTCGACGACGACGTCTTCCGCATCGTCACCGGCGGCGCGCACGGCATGGCCGACCGCAAGCTGTTCATCGACGCACTGCCGAATGACGGCTCGGCGAGCCTCGTCGACGTGACGACGGCCTGGACGCCGATCGGCCTCTGGGGCCCGCGGGCGCGCGACATTCTCTCGAGCGTCACCTCCGACGACGTCTCGCACGAGAGCTTCCCGTTCGGCCGCTGCCACACGATCGAGATCGGCTCGCAGCTCGTGCTCGCATCGCGGATCTCCT
>JANOUB010000571.1:0-4403 GCA_031416615.1 Thermoleophilia bacterium | reverse complement strand
GAGATTCGCGATGCACGCCTGGTGCGGCCGTTCGACCCGGTCATCGTTGCGAGCGAGCTCGTCGGGGAGCGCGTCGCCGACGTCGGGCGGCGTGGCAAGTATCTGATTGTGGGATTCGACTCTGGTCGGGCTCTGCTGGTTCACCTCCGGATGACGGGATCGTTACGTCATGCGAGACGGGGGGCGTTGGCCGACGATCCCCATACACGCGCTGTTCTCAGATTAGACAATGGATCGGACGTCGCTTACCGCGACGTGCGTCGCTTCGGCACCTGGGAGATCTTCGAGCCGGGTGAGTTGGGTCCGTACCTCCGTTCGAAACTCGGGCGGGAGCCACTCGGCTCGCTGTCGGCCGCTGAGCTCGGCGAGCGGCTCGCAGGGCGACGGGCACCGCTCAAGTCGGCGCTCCTCGACCAGCGAACGATTGCAGGGCTCGGGAATATCTACGTCGACGAAGCGCTCTGGCACAGCCGTCTTCACCCCCTCAGGGTGGCCGGCAGCCTCGATGCGATCGAGTGCGCGCGGCTGCACCGCGCGATTCGCAGCGTCTTGCGGAAAGGGATCGAACGTCAGGGATCGACGCTCCGTGACTACGCCCAACCCGACGGTAGCTACGGCTCGATGCAGGACGAGTTCCGGGCCTACGGACGTGGGGGAGAGCCGTGCGATCGCTGCCGGACATCCCTTGTCCGCATCGTCGTCGGTGGCCGCACAACGACTTTTTGTCCGCACTGCCAGCCCGATTGGAGTGGGCCGAGGTAGGCCGAGAGCCTCGTCGGCGACCGGGAGACGTGCCACGGCCCTCGAGAGCAGCGAGTCGATGCGGCTCAGACGAGGGGCACAACGATTCCGCCCGGACGATCCGCCGATGAGGGCAAGCCTCTAGCCCGGATCTTTCATCTGGCGCGGGCGTTGCATCTCCGTACCGAAGGCTCGCCAGGCCGCTCCCCGTCCGGGTGGGCCCGGTTTCTTCCCTGCCTGGCGGTCCCACCCGGACGGTGCGCTCCGCGCGGGGAAGGAGTCATACAGGCTTCCGGCCTGCACGACCCCTTCCCCGCACGTCCTGACGACCCGGACGAGCGCCCCGCGATCACGCCAGATGAACGATCCGGGCTAGGCGGCGAGACGCTCGGCCAGAACGCCTGAGCGGTCGAGCGCTGCGAGTTCGTGATAGCCGCCGACGGGCTCGCCGTCGATCGTCACGAGCGGCACCGTCCACTGGCGGCCCAGGTCGTACACCCGCTGGCGGAAGCCCGGGTCGTCGTCGAGCGACACCTCGTCGTAGGCGAGGCCACGGGCGTCGAGCAGCGCCTTCGCGCGGACGCAGTAGCCGCACCACTCCGTCGTGTAGAGGCGAATCCTGGGCACCGGGAGCGTAAACGCCTGCGAACAGCTGTCTATTCCGTCAGCCACGACAAGCGGTCATGTCTGCTCCGGCCACGGCCGCTCCTACACTGAGGCCATGGCTCGATCAACCACGACCGACGCCGTCGTGCTTCGCTCCTTCCGGCTCGGCGAAGCCGACCGCATCCTGCACCTCTACACGCACGAGCGGGGACGCGTCGGCGCGGTTGCAAAGGGCGTCCGGAAGACGAAGTCTCGGTTCGGTGGTCGCCTGGAGCCGTTCTCTCACGTCGAGCTCGTGCTGCACCAGGGCCGTGGCGAGCTCGACACCGTCACCGGCGCGTCGCTGCACCGCTCGCACGACCGCATTCGCTCGGTGCCCTATCGGCTGGAGGTCGGGATGATCGGGCTCGAGGCGATGCTGAAGCTCTTCACCGAGCAGGAGGCTAACGAGAAGGCCTTTACGGCGCTGATCCGCTTTCTCGACGCGCTCGACGACGTTGCGGTGCGGCCAGGGTCGCGCGCTGCACTCGATCCCGTCGTGCTCTCGTTCCAGCTCAAGCTGCTGTGGGTGTCCGGCTACATGCCGCACCTGGAGACGTGCGTCGAATGCGGTTCGGCCGAGCCGCTCGTCGCGTTCCTCCCATCGGCCGGCGGCGGTGCCTGCGTCGCCTGTGATCCTGGTGGGATCCCGCTCTCGCCCGAAGGGGTGCATGGCATGCGACTGCTGCTCCACTCGCCGATTGCCGCCGCGTCGAGCGCCGGCCTCGGAGACCGGGCGCAGCGTGATGCGCTCGCGGTCCTGACCGCGTCGTACGAACACCACGGCGGCTTCCGGCTGCGCACGCTGTCCGCCTGACCGGGTCAGCGCAGCAGGAACGGCTGCGGATACGTGCCCGCCACGACCTCCGCGAGTCCGCGGAGCGCGAGCGGGGGATAGCCGTCCCTGTCGGCGGCGGCGGCGAAGTCCCGCAACGCGACGTCGATCGCCTTCTGAACGGCGGCGCCGCGCGGAAGCTCGACCGCTCCGGCGCTCGTCGCGCGTCCCTCGAACAGCGCTAGCGCCGCTTCGAGGGGCATGGCGACGAGGCCGTCCACCTCGTCCTCGTGGAGGCGGTACTCCGTGAGCGGCCGGTCGCACCGCACCGCGAACGCGTCCTGGATCTCGTTGTCCGAAGCGCCTGCGCGGGCGTGGCGCCTCCCGAGCGGGGTGAGGCTCGACAGCGTCAGAGCGAGACCGATCTCCTCCTCGGCCTCGCGCACCGTCACTGCGATCGTCTCGCCGGCACGCACGTGGCCACCAACCGCCACGTCGAGCGCTCCCGGCCAGGTGTCCTTCGTGCGCGAGCGCCGCTGGAAGACCACGAATGCACCCGCTGCTGCGACGCCGCCGACCCAGATGTGGAGCGCCCTGTGCCAGTCACCGTCGCGATGGATGTCGCCGCGGCGCTTGCGGACGCCAGTGGGAATGCCGTTCTCGTCAAGGACGTCGAACAGCTCGTCCTGCGGATCGGTGGTGGAGTGTGCGGCGCTCAGAACCGCTCGAGCACGTGCTCGAGGGCGCCGTCGGCGAGCAGCTGCTCCGTGAGCTCGTTACGGCCGGGCCGCACCTCTCGCAGCACGACGCCATCTCCGGCGAGCCGGTACTGGCCCACCCAATCGAGCCGGGGGGAGTAGACGTGCACCGTCACGGCCGGCCGGCCCTCGTCGTGACTCACGCGATGGATGTAGCCGGGGCCGCCCTGACGCGTTTCACCTGCCCGTAGCTGGCGGGACTGATGCTCGCCGCCGTACACCATCAGATCCTCACGCACGCCTCCGCTCGCGACGCACAGGCCGACGCCCGAGATGTAGTGATCGTGGAACCCTGTCCCCTGACCCGGCATCCACGAGAGAATCCAGGCGTCCATCCGGTCGTCCTCGTAGACGAGCTCGTACCGCCTGCGGTCGGCGTCGCTGTGCACGAGCGGTTCCCAGAGATCCGTTCGCACGGCGATCTTGCGCGCGACGGCCTCGAGCTCGTCCGGCGAGAGGAGGCCCTCGTGCGGCACCAGCTCATCGAGTGATGCGAGAGCGGGCACGAAGAGCGGCTCGGTGGTCATCGACATGGCATCTATGGTACTCGACCGATCCGAGATTGCGTCGATATTTTGTCCAAGTTACAGCGGTCGTCAGTCGAAGAGGCGCCCGAAAGCCCGTCCGCGCGTCGCCCGTACCTCGGCCGGCGGCGGAATCAGGGCACGGTTGCGGATCAGCCAGATGCCGATCGCGAGGACGAGCAAGAAGATGCCGGCGAGCGCCCACAGATCGGCGAGATTGAACGCGATCAGGTCCCGATCGCCGGCGAAGACGAGCGGGTTCGGCACTTTCATGTCGTTCCAGGCGGCGGAGAGGCTGTTGCCGAGCAGACCGCCGGCGAGAACGCCCGCGGCGGGTGCCACGAGGAGCGAGGGGATGCGGGCGATGACGACCATCCCAGCCAGCAGCGAGAGCGAGAGCAGCAGCCATCCGAACGAGCGCTCGTGATAGGCCCACGCCTCGGTCGGCTCGCTCGCCTTCACGAACAGGTCGGCGGCCGCGAGCGGAAGCGCCACGCCGAGCATGATCCCGATCCGACTCACGACCGCGACGGTACCGGAGCAGCGTCGTTCCTCGACGGGCAGGATGGTCGTCGTGCAACGCATGCACCGGCTATACGCGAAGCTCGGCTTTGTCACCCCGGGTGAGCGGACAATGGAACGTGGCAGGCGGCCCGACGGCTGACCGACGGCGGGCGACGCTTTACGTCGCAGGACGACGCTTCGCGTAGCCCCTACGACAGCGGCGACTCTGCCTTGGGCGATGTCCATGGCTCGGCGAGCCGGTCGAGCACGTGCTCCCGTGCACGAGCGATCGAGATCCTCTCCTGCGCGAGCGAGTCGCGCTCGCGAATCGTAATCGTGTCGTCCTCGAGCGTCTGGTCGTCGATCGTGAGCGCGTAGGGCGTTCCGATCTCGTCCTGGCGGCGATAGCGCCGGCCGATCTGCCCGCCGTCGTCGTACTCGACCGAGATCACCTGG
>JANOUB010000570.1:0-1939 GCA_031416615.1 Thermoleophilia bacterium | reverse complement strand
AGGAACCCGTCCAGGCCGACGCGTTCGAGGCCGCGGTTGAGATAGATCCGGAGGATGTAGAAGCGCTCGAAGAAGAGGAGGAGCCCGAGCGCCACCATGATCCCGCCGCTGACGAACTGGATCGCCGCGTAGTGGTCGCGCAGCCAGCGGAACGCCCCCATTGACCGGGTGAAGATGGCTCCTGCGAGAACGAAGGGAATCGCCAGTCCGAGCGAGTAGCACGCGAGCAGGAACGCGCCCTGGAGCAGCGTGTCGGAGGAGCCGGCGAGCACGAGGATCGCTGCCAGGACGGGCCCGATGCACGGTGCCGCACAGACCGCGAACGCCCCTCCGAGCAGTACGCTCGACCCCCGACTCCGCGCCCCCTGTACGAGCCCCGCACCGACGAGGCGCTCCGGCCACGGCAGGAGGCCCATGAACGCGAGCCCGAACACGACGAGGACGAACCCCGCGATCCGCTGAAGCAGGAACTGATCACGAAAGAGACCGTCGCCAATGAGCTGGGCGGCCACTCCGAGCGACACGAAGACGGCCGTGAAGCCGAGCACGAACGGGATGCTGGCAAGCACCACCCGCCGGGCCGAGCCTCGGTCGCCCAGCCGATCTGCCTCCACTGCCGAGACTGCGGACAGGTAGCCCGGCACGAGCGGGAGCACACACGGCGCGAGGAACGAGACGAATCCCGCGAGAAGTGCCACGAGAGGCTCGGTCGGCCGCATCTCTACTCCTCGAACAAGGCGAGCTCGTCGTCCACCCGCTGCTCGAGATCGAGATCGAGCACATCTGCTTCCCGCTCGACCGCGTCGTCGCGCCTTCGACTCCACGTCCACGCGAGGGCGCCGACAACCACGATTCCGACCGCGAGTGCGCCGAGGGGAAGAAGCCAGGCGAGGAGGTCGAACCCCCGCTTCGGCGGCTCTGCGAGCACCGCGGGGCCGAACTGGTCGACGAGCTGGGCCTTGATCTCGGCGGCGCTGTCGCCGGCCGCGATCCGCTCCCGAATGTAGGACTTCATCCGCGTTGCGATGGGTGAGCTCGACTGGTCGAGGGTCGTCTTACATGTTGGGCACACGATCTCTGCCTCGAGGTCAGCCTGCACCGGGGGCGCCGCGGCCGCGGCCGCGGCAAGCGCTAGCGCTGCCAGTGCAGCCGCGAGGAGGCGAATCACTTCGCGTTGCCGAGAGCGAGCCTGATGCCCTCCGCGTAGCGATCCCGGTTGCGCTCGGTGTCGACGCCTCCCTGGATGCGCTCCCCAACGAGCCGTCCCTCGCGATCGACGAAGAACGTCTCGGGGAACCCGGTCACGCCCCACTTGCCGAGCGTCGAGCCGCGGCCGTCGTAGACCACGGGATACGTGAGCCCGAAGCGCTTCATGAAGCGCCTCGCGTCCTGGCGGAAGTCCTGCGCGTCGATGCCGAGCACGACGAGCCCACGCGACCTGTACTGCTCGTACGTCTTCTGCAGCGCAGGCGCCTCGGTCTTGCACGGGATGCACCAGGAGGCCCAGAAGTTGACGACGACCGCCTTGCCCTTGAGCGATGCGAGCGACAGGTCACCACCCGCAGCGTCGAGGCGACTCAGGGTGAAGCCCGGTGCGACGGGGTTCTCACCCTTCGCAAGTGATCCCGCGGCGCCCTGTTGGTCGCCGAACGCGAGCTTCCAGACGAGCAACGCAAGCAGGCCGACGATGGCCGCAATCGCGACGGCCTGGCCGACGGTCTTCGTCCGGCCGGTCACGCGGCGACGATGAAGACAGGCGTTCCCACGTCGACCTGCGTGAACAGCCACTCGGCCTGCGGGATCAGCATCCGGATGCACCCGTGCGATGCGGAGTAGCCGATCGAGGCGGCGTCGGGGGTGCCATGAATGCCCACGTACGGCACCGAGAGACCCATCCAGCGCGTGCCGAGAGGGTTGCCGGGTCCCGGCGGGACCGGCT
>JANOUB010000569.1:0-3029 GCA_031416615.1 Thermoleophilia bacterium | reverse complement strand
TCGGGAGAGACCGAGTCGAAGTCGCCGATCGCCACGTCGACGTGCAGGCCGAGCGAGAGTGCGCGGTCGACGCCGCTGTCGGCGGCGATAACCGTGGCGTTGTCGGGTAGCGGACCCGGCAGCGGCTGCCTAGGGACTCCTCCTCCGGCGACGACGATCACGGTACGTGCTTCCATGCGTTCCTCCGCTGGCATTACCCAGATCAGGTTCTGCGGGTCGGCGGCGCTCTGTGTCCGCCCTCTCAGCCCGGTTGCCCCGAGCTCCCCGTTGCGCTCATGCCATGTTAGATGATTCAGCCGGGGAGCGAGTCGAGCAGCTCTCGTGCCCAGGTGCTCGCCGGAACATCGCCCTTGGCCTCGTAGATCGCGAGCGCCGTCGCGGCGGACTCACGTGCTTCGACCGGCTTGCCGGCGAGCGCGAGCGTGCGCGCGTGCCACTCGTGCGCTCGCGCTTTAGCCTCGTAAAAATCGATCGGCGCTGCTAGCCGGAGCGCTCGGTCGGAAAGCCGCTCGCCCTCGGCGTGCGATCCGGCGGCGGCGACAAGAAATCCCTCCAAGGAGTCGACCGAGATGGCATCCACCAGGTCGTCCTCGTTGAGCGACTCACGAACCTCCGCACACCATCGCGCCGCCTCTTCGTATTCGCCTCGGGACGCGAGTACGTCGGCGAGCTGCAGCGCTGTCGTGCCGCGGTAGCTCTGGTTGCCGAGACGGTCCAGCTCGGCGAGGCCCTCGCGCAGCACGCGCTCCGCGGCCATGGGCGCACCGGCCTGCTTCTCAACGAACGCCGCGGTCATCGAATAGCCCGCAGCCTCGACAAACACACCCGCCTCTCTCATGCCTTCAAGTCCTGCCTGTACGTACCTGCGGGCTTCCTCGAACTCACCGCGCATCGCATGGAGCTTCCCGATGAAATGTTGTGCCTCGGCCCGCTCGAGGGTGCTTGTGGCGCGTTCGAGTAGCACCCGCACCGCCTGGAGCGCCTCGTCGACGGGAGCCGGACCGAACGTCAGTGCCATCCCCCACGCGCCGCGCATTTGTATGGCGAGCACGTCGTCGCCGGCCGCCCGGGCGTGTGACTCTGCTCGCAGAGCGGCCGCCGCTGCCGCAGCGCCGCGGCAGCTCATCCATTCCACGAAGACCTCCAGGAACTCCGTCCAGGCAACACCGCGATCGTCCGTGCAGTCCGTGAACAGCGCCCGGGCCGCGGCCACCCGGCGCTTGGCCAGCTTTGCGTCGAACTGACCCGAATACAGGTCGACCATCATCTGGGCGAGATGCCCGTACGACTGAAAGCGTGGATCGGGAGACGCAGCGAGCTCCCGCGCCCCGGCGAGCGCGTCGTCCATGCGACCCACCGTAGTGAGTGGGTAGTTGAGCGCGAAAAGCGCCTCGAGTCGCTGAGGGTCGCCCTCGGGCAGGAGCTTGGCCGCTCGTTGGAGCAGGCCGCAGAAGGCGCCTACGTCACCCCTTGCCTCGGCGCCGCGGCCTGCAACGGTGAGCCGGGCCGCCGCCCGTCGTGCGAGGCCGTCGAGCCTCGGGTCGGAACTGTCGAGCTCGGCCCGGTTTCGGTAGGCGCGCTCGAGGTGATAGCCGACGATCTCGTCCTGCTCGACGAGCGTTGCGTGCCGGTCGAGCCAGTCGGCGAAGGCCTCGTGGAGCTCCGCGCGGGTCTCCTTGGGGAGCGAGTCGTAGGCGGCGTCGCGGATGAGGAGGTGGCGGAAGCGGAACGCCTCCTCGTCGGGGTAGGTCGGCTGGTCGGGGCGGATCATCTCCTTGCGCACGAGCGAGAGGAGGTGGGAGGCGACGTCGTCTCGCTCGGCAGGTGGCGCGAGCTCCTGCACGGTGCTGCGGTGGAAGACGTGACCTTCGACTGCACCGCGGCCGATCATGTCCCGCTCGCCGGGGCCGAGCCGGTCGAGCCGGGACTGCAGGAGCGCCTGGATCGTCGGCGGCACCACGATGTCGCCGTGATCACCGTCCTCGCTCACGGTGGCGAGCATCTCCTCGATGAAGAGCGGGTTTCCGTCGGCGGCCTGCAGGATCCTCGCGCGCACGTCGTCTGTGATCTGCGCGTCGCCAGCGAGCCGTGAGATCAGCAGCTCGCAGTCCTCGCCCGACAGCGCCTCGAGCAGGATCGTCGTTGCATTCAGCTTGCCGCCGCCCCAGCCGGGCCGAAGCTCAAGCAGTTCGGGGCGGGCGATGCAAAGGAGGAGGATCGGCGCGTCGCGTGACCAGTCGGAGAGATGCTCGACCAGATCGAGGAAGACGGGCTCGGCCCACTGGATGTCGTCGAGCACGAGGATCTGCGGCCTCGTCGCCGCTCGACCCTCGATCAGCTTGCGAAACGCGAGTTGGGTGTCGGCGGGGGAGTGGCCGATCACCTCGCCCGGTTCGACGCCGATCGCGAGCAGGATCTCGACGAGCGGCCAGTACGTGATGTCCTCGCCGTAGTGGAGGCAGCGGCTGCGCAGGACGTCGGCGGTCCCGCCCGCGACGGCGAGGAACTCCTCCGTCAGCCTGGACTTCCCGACCCCCGCCGGGCCGAGCAGCGTGAACATGTGACAGACCCGCTCCGAGAGAATGTCCTCGAACGCTGCGCGGAGGCGCTGCTGTTCGCGGACGCGGCCGACGAGCGGCGCATCGAGATGGCGCGTGAAGGCTTCTGCGGTCGCATCGACGGTGACGAGACGGAACGCGGGCACGGGCTCGCGCTTCCCTTTCAGCTCGAGCGGCTCGACCGGCTCCACCGTCACGGCATCGCGCACGAGCGAGAGCGTCTCGGCCCCGATCAGGATCTCTCCCGGCGTCGCCGCCTGCTCGAGCCGGGCCGCCACGTTGACGGCGTCGCCCGTGACGAGCGTCTCGCCCTCGCCGGCCACCACCTCGCCCGTGTTGACGCCCGTCCGGAACGAGAGCGCAACCGACAGCTCCTCGCCGAGCGCTGTCAGCCGCTCGCGGATCTCGGCCACGGCTCTCACCGCCCGCAGCGCATCGTCCTCGTGCGCGACCGGGATGCCGAACACGGCC
>JANOUB010000568.1:0-2145 GCA_031416615.1 Thermoleophilia bacterium | reverse complement strand
CGAGTTGTACGCCAAGAACGACCTCCAGCACCGGGCGATCCGCGAGGCGATCGCGGCCGGTAGCGCGGCCGGGGCCCGGCTGCTCGCCCGCGAGCACGTGCTCTCGTCAGGCCGCCTGATCGAGATCGTGATCGAGTCCCTCGGGAGCGGCGGTCGCGACCCGGGGTGGGGGACGTAGTGCGCCGTCGCGAAATGTGCGCGGCGCGGACTCGAGTCGCATCGCAGCCGCGGTGATCGGCTCGCCATTCGGTGCCTGGACACTTTCGACGACGAGATGACACATGAACACGGCAGTCCTCAGCACGTCTGCACCTCCGCCCACAGCGGCTTCGCCGAGTTCGAGCTCGAGGCGATAGAGCAGTCGATCGGTGCTCGCTTCGAGCAGCAGGTCAGGCAGCACGCCGCCTGCCTGGCCGTGAGGACGAGAACCCACCAGCTCACCTACGCCGACCTGAACGGCGAGGCAAACCGGATCGCGGCGGCGATACTCGCCGAGCGCAGCGCGGGGCCCGAGCCGGTAGCGCTTCTGTTCGATCAGGGTGCTCCGCTGATCGCGGCCGTACTCGCCGTCCTCAAGACCGGCAAGGCGTATGTGGCTCTCGACCCCGCGTACCCGTCTGTGCGCCTCGCCGCGATGCTCGATGACACGGGCGCAAAGCTGATCCTTGCCGATGAGACGAGCCTGGCTACGGCGCATGCACTAGCGGGCGGGGAACGTTCCCTGTTGCAGGTCGACGAGGCGCCCGACCGCGGCGCGGGTGATCCGTCGGTCGACGTCCCCCCTGATGCGGTCGCCTATATCTTCCATACGTCGGGCTCGACAGGGCAGCCGAAGGGTGTTTACGACACGCACCGGAACGTCCTCCACAACATCCTCCGGTACACGAACGCGCTGCGGATCGGTCACGACGACCGGCTCACACTGCTTCAGTCCTGCAGCTTCAGCGGGTCGGTCTCGAGCCTCTTCTGCGCGCTCCTCAACGGGGCCGCGACGTTCCCGTTCGACGTCCGCAAAGAGGGTCCACAGCGGCTGGCCGAGTGGCTGCGCGAGGAGCGGATCACGGTCTACCACTCCGTCCCCACGATCTTCCGGAGCTTCCTCTCGGGCGATGCTCGGTTCCCGGACGTACGGTGCATCAGGCTCGAAGGCGATCGCAGCTCGCGCGTGGACGTCGACTTCTTTCGGCGGCACTTCGAGCCAGGCTGCCTGCTCGTCAACGGCCTAGGCGCGACCGAGACCGGCATCGCGCGGCAGTTCTTCATCGACCACGAGACCGAGGTCGACGACGGCGTCCTGCCCGTCGGCTACCCGGTTCGTGACGTGGACGTTTGCCTGCTCGATGAGGGGGGCGATCAGATCGAGATCGGTCAAATCGGCGAGGTAGCGGTTCGCAGCGCGTACCTCGCATCCGGGTACTGGGGACGCCCGGATCTCACGGAGGCAGCCTTTCGACCCGACCCCGCGGGAGGCCAAGTCCGCGTCTACCGCACGGGGGACCTGGGCAGGATGCGTGCTGACGGATGTCTCGAGTATCTGGGGCGCACGGACTCTGTGCTGAAAGTGCGGGGAAACCGCATCGAGCCCGCCGAGATCGAGACGGCCCTCCTGCGCCTGCCGGAGCTGGCCGAGGTCGTCGTGACGACGTTCGAGGACGACAGGGACGAGGTGCAGCTCGTCGCCTATCTCGTCCCGTCTGCCGGGGCCCGTATCTCAGCCACCGTGCTCCATCAGCGGCTCGCCGAGACGCTGCCCGAGTTCATGATTCCCTCCCTCTTCGTGCCGCTCGACGCTCTTCCACTCGATGCGAACGGCAAGCTCGACCGCCGCGCACTGCTCCCGCTGACGCTGCCGGAACGACCTTCCAGCGTCGGCAACAGCCCGCGTGGCCCACTCGAGGAGCGCATCACGCGCCTGTTCGAGGACGTGCTCGGCCTCGAGCGGGTGGGCATCGACGAGAGCTTCTTCGACCTGGGCGGGGATTCGCTGGCCGCTGCCGAGATCTGTGCTCAGCTCGGCGCCGAGACGGGCCTGAATCTCCCACTGTCGACCCTTCTCCACACTCCCACTGTGGAGACGTTGGCGCGTCGTCTCGGCAGCTCGGATGCGACAGCCGTCATCTCGCCGCTCGTGCCGATCCAGGTGAC
>JANOUB010000567.1:0-3973 GCA_031416615.1 Thermoleophilia bacterium | reverse complement strand
TACGGACCGACGGTCGACGAGCCGTCCACCGTTACCGAGCCCTTGAGCTTGTTGAGCGGCGGGGTTGCCGCAACCGCGATCGACGCGAGCACGCCGACCGTGGCAACGATCCCGACGAGCGCGAAACCGACCCTGCTCCGTCCACTGAATACTCTCATCTGATTCCCCATCTCCCTCGTAATCGATTAACGGATTGCAAGGTCAATGCTGCGGTCAGGCCCGTCGGCCGTGGGGTACCGACTCGTATCTGTCCGGTGTCCATGAGGTGAAAGCGACTTCCCCGGGATCAACCTGGTCGGCAGGCTGCAGCGGAGCCGGCGGGGAAGTCGCTTGAACGGGAGGCTTCGCCTGTGTCTTCGTGATTGTCGGAACGGACCTGCACGCTCCGATATTCCTCGAGAGACGCAAGGCGAAGCCTGAGAATAAGCTCCTTGCCCGACCGACCCGCTTCGGAGTCATCCCGAACGCTTCCGGGGCAAGGAGCTACCAGTTCTGGCGGAACTTGTTCCGCAGGAAGATCGCCGTCGCATTCATGCCGAGAACGATTGCGAGCAGGACGATGATCGCCGCAGCCGCAAGTTGCTGGAAGCCGGGATCCGGAAGCTTTACCCACGTGTAGATCTGGACCGGCAGCGCGGTGAACGGCCCCAGGATTGTGGGATCGAACGCAACGTAGGTCAGCGCGCCAATCAAAAGCAACGGTGCTGTCTCACCGACCGCACGTGAGAGCGCAAGGATCGACCCTGTCGCGATGCCGGGTATGGACGCCGGCATCACCTGGCGCGAGATCACCTGCCACTTGGTCGCCCCGAGCGCATAGCCTCCCTGGCGGATCGAGTCGGGTACCGACCGAATGGCTTCGCGCGCGGAGATGATCACGGTAGGCAAGACGACGAGCGTGAGGATCAGGGCGGCGGCGAGCAGCACTCGGCCGACCCCGATACCGCGCACGATGAACGCGAGACCGAGAATGCCATAGACGATCGCCGGCACGGCGGCGAGGTTCTGGATGTTGATCTCGAGCAGCCGGTTGTACCACCGCTCCTTGTTCGCGTACTCCTCGAGGTAGATCGCCGTGCAGACCCCGATCGGGACCGACAGGAGCAGGACGAGAACGGCGATGTACAGCGTCGCCAGAATCGCGGGGCGGGCCCCGGCCTCCTCGGGCAGCGACGACGGCGGATTGGCGAACAGCTTCTTGTCGAGGGCCGGAATGCCGTCGATGAAGGTGCCGACGAGCAGCCAGATCAGCACACCCATGGAAACGGCGAGGGAGAGGATCATCAACGCCTGGAAGCTGCGGGCGCGAACCTTGCGGGCGTCCATCAGTCGTAGACCTCACGATACTTCCGGACGAGCCGGATCGAGATGATGTTCATCACGAGCGTGATCACGAAGAGCGTCAGGCCGACGGCGAAGATCGTCTTGTACTCGATCGAGCCGGTCGGCAGGTCGCCGTTCCCGGTCGCACCGATGAAGGCCGTCATCGTCTCGATCGACTCGAGCGGATTGAACGTGAGCTTGGCCTGCTGGCCCACTGCGATGAGCACGATCATCGTCTCGCCGACGGCTCGGGACACGCCCAGCACGAACGAGGCGATGATCCCGGACATCGCCGCCGGCACGATCACCCGCGTCGAGACCTGGAGCTTGTCGGCCCCGAGGGCGTAGGCGCCATCGCGGATGTCCCGGGGAACGGCGGCCATTGCGTCCTCGGAGAGCGAGGCGATCGTGGGGATGAGCATCACCCCCATGACGAGACCGCCGGCGAGGACGTTGAAGATCTCGACCTGGATCCCGATCTGCCGGAGCAGCGGCGTCACGGCGGTGAGGGCGAAGTAGCCGTAGACGACCGTCGGGATGCCTGCGAGGATCTCGAGCATCGGCTTCAGGACCGCCTGTCGACCGGGGCTCGCGTACTCGCTCAGGTAGATGGCTGAGCCGAGCCCAAGCGGGATCGCAACGAGAAGCGCCCAGAACGTGACGGACAGCGTGCCGACGAGCAGGGGCACGGCGCCGAAGCTCGAGGGCTCGAAAAGCGGCGCCCAGGTCGTTCCGGTGAAGAACGCGACCGGGCTCACCGACGCGAAGAACTCGAGCGCGGGGAAGAGCAGCGAGGCAACGATCCCGACGGTGGTCAGAATCGAAATCATCGCGCAGAGCCCGAGAATCCCCTGGATGACCTTCTCGCCGTGGTGCTTGTGGGTAGAGCGGAGCGAGATCGGTGCTGCTCCCGAAGCGGCGCTGGTGACGGGAGTCGCCATCAGCTCTTCGCCTCCTCGACCGCCGACTGGTAGTCGCTCTTCGCCTTTGTCAGCTGCTCCTCGTTGAGCGGGACGAACGCGGACTTCTCGGCGATCGCAATCTCGTTCTCGAGGATGTACCCGATGAAGTTCTCGACGGCAGGCTGCGCGAAGGAGCTCTTCTTGACGTAGACGTAGAGCGGGCGCGAGAGTGGTTTGTACGTCCCGTTCTGGGCTGTCTCGGCACTCGGGGCGACGCAGCCGTCGCCACCGTCGACCTCCACCGCGTTCAATGTGTCCTCGTTCTGCTCGTAGTAGGAGAAGCCGAGGTACCCGAGCCCGCCCTTCTCACCGCCGACTCCCTGGACGATCACGTTGTCGTCCTCGCTCGCCGCATAGTCTGTGCGGCTCGCACCTTCTTTGCCGTTGATCTCGCCGGTGAAGTAGTCGAACGTGCCCGAGTCGGTGCCTGGGCCGAACAGCTTCAACCCCTCGTCGGGATAGCCGCTCTTGACCTGATCCCAGTTCTTGACGGTCGAACCGGGCTTCCAGATGGCGTTCAGCTCGGCGACGGTGAGGCACGTGGCCCAGTCGTTCTGCTGGTTGACGGTCACGGTCAGGGCATCGTTAGCGATCTCGAACTCCACGTACTCGACGTTGTTGTCGGTGCAGATCGCGTCCTCTTCTTCCTTGATCGGCCTGGACGCGTCGCTGATATCGGTCTCGCCGCGACAGAATCGCTCGAAGCCACCGCCTGTCCCGGAGACCCCGACGGTGATGCGGACAGCCGCGTTCTCCTTCTGGAAGTCCTCGGCCGCAGCCGTCATGTAGGGCCCAACGGTGCTCGAGCCGTCAGCGCTGATCGACCCACCACCATCGCCGCTGCCGCCCCCGCCGCAGCCGGCAGCGGTAAGGGCGAGCAGGCAAAGGGCGAATGCCGCGAGTGTCCTCGCGGGCGGCATCGCGCTCAATGTGACGCTTCCGTGAAATTGTGGAACTCGCCCGTGACGAGGAACGCTGTCTGCTCACCGATGTCGACGGCGTTGTCGCCGACACGCTCGAGACAGCGAGAGACGACAATCATCCTCATGCCCCACTCCTGCGCGCCCGGTTCGTCCGCGAGAGCGAGAACCTTGTCGGCGACCCGACGATTCGTGCGGTCGATCAGCTCGTCCAGGTCGACGAGCCCACGGGCACGCTCGACATCGCGAGCCGCGAAGGAGTCGAGCGCAACACGCACCATCTCCTCGGCACGCTCGCCCATCTCGGTCAAACCCTCGACCAGATCGTGCCTCGGCTCGAGATCACTCGCGAGCTTCGTCAGCTTGGCGATCGTAACGCACTGGTCTCCGATCCGCTCGAGGTGGATCGAGTCGTGCAGCACGGCGAGCACGAGCCGTAGATCGCTTGCGACAGGCGCCTGGTGGACGAGCAACTCCTCGACCATCCGCTCGATCCGGTGGTAGCGCGAGTCGATCTCGTCATCGAACGCGATCACCTCGTCACAGAGCTCGACGTCCTGCGTCCGGAGTGCACTGACGGCTGCGCGAAGAGCACGCAGAACGACCGAACCCTGCTCTTGCACCGTTGCCTCGAGAGCATCGAGGCTGTGCTGGAACTCGACCCGCGCCATTACCCGAACCGTCCCGTGACGTAGTCCTCTGTTCGCTTGTCGGCCGGGTTCGTGAAGATCTTCGTCGTCTGGTCGTGCTCGACGAGAATGCCGTGGC
>JANOUB010000566.1:0-1524 GCA_031416615.1 Thermoleophilia bacterium | reverse complement strand
TCGCTGCAAGCACGAGACGCGATTCTGCTCGAGCTACGCGACTGGGAAGATCTCGACGAGAAGGCGCCCAGTCTCGCCGGGTTGCGTGATCGCCTGTCCACGCCGCAGCAGGATCGCCGAATCATCTAGCGGTATCCGCTGTCCCACGTTTCCCGCCACCTCATCCGAGAGGCATGGAACAATGACCGCCATGGCGCAGAGAGTGGATGTACGGGTTCCTGACGAGGCTTTCGAGCGGTGGTCTGAGGCGGCCGAGCTCGAGGGAGTGAAGATGCCCGAGTTCGTCCGCCGCGTCGTCGAGAACCACGTCGACGGTCGTCTGACGCAGGACGAGAAGCTCGAGGCCCGCCTGGACGCGAAGGTCGAGGAGATCCGCGTACAGGTCTCGAAGACCCTCTCCGAGGTCGACGGCATCGGGGCCCGTCTCGAAGGTCTGCTCGGGAAGCACCTCTGTCAGATCGACTCCTCCCTGCACTCGAGCGGGCGCACCGTTCCCGGGCGCGACCAGCATCACACCACCGTTGTCCCTACCGCCGCTCCACTCGTCACACCCTCACTGCCCGGCGAGGTTCCCCTCGACGTGATCTCGAAGCCCTGGGGCCTGATGCGCGAGGCACGACCATACGGCGTGCAGTGTGACAACACCGGCACCGAGGCTCACGGCCAGGGCAAGCTCTGCTCGTCCTGTGCCGGCAACGGCCTGCAGCGCGACGAGACCTACACGCCGTGACAACGCACGACCTCTTCTCGATCTCCTGTCCGGGCCCTCACGAAAAAGGTGTCTGGTGCAAGAAGTGCCGCGGCGACGGCATCGCTCCGGGCGGCAGCGACTTCAAGCCCGCAAAGGCGCCGAAGAAGGCGCCCTGGAAGAAGTAACCGAGGGCCTCGCCGGCCTTGAATTGGCCGAGCCCCGATCTTGATCAGCCTGGGATCGTCGCGTTCCCCCCGCTTCTGAGCGTTCGAGGCGTCCGTCATGAGGCCACGCACGTTCCCCGAGAAAACGGAAAACCTCGCCGGAGCGGGGTTCTCCTCGAGTGGGCGCTACTGGGCTCGAACCAGTGACCCCCAGCTTGTCGAGCTGGTGCTAATGCGCCGATTTACAGGCATTTTCCGCGCTGTGGAGAAGTATCTGGGGAAGTCCCACAGCGGCGAGAGCGGATTTAGGCGGTCTTGCGCGGACGCTTCACGCATGACGCCGCGGCCGTGATCGATCATGGAGTAGTGACTATCTGACGAATTGTTCCATCCTCTGTCGCTGTCCAGACGTGGTCGCCGGCGATGGCGAGCGCAACGCCAGCGGCAGCGCGGAAGCGGCCGGTGATCTTGCCTGTAGCTGCGTCGATGCGCTCGACCAACGATCCACCGGCGCGCGCCACCCAGAGCGAGCCCTGTCCGGAGGCGATCGCCAGCGGACCCGACGGAAGTGGCGTTGTCGATTCCACCCGGTTGCGCTGCGGGTCTATCCGGGCGAGCCCCCGCTCTCCCGTGAGAACGTCGCCGCGAGTCCAAGAGCCGACAGCGAAG
>JANOUB010000565.1:0-8151 GCA_031416615.1 Thermoleophilia bacterium | reverse complement strand
CGGGCGGCCCGGGCCGCCGAGCTGCTCGTCTTCACGCGCTGGGTGCTCGTGATGACGAACTTCGAGCGCTCTCTCTACGCCGATCCCGAGTCCGATCTGGACGCCCGCTGGTGGGAGCTCGTCGAGCGCTACCAGCTCGTTGCGCCGCCGCGCGACCGCAGCAACCCGGACTGGGCCGCCAAGATCCACGTGGCGTGCGCGCCGGTCTACTACCACACGTACCTCTATGGGCAGATCGTCGCCTCGCAGCTCGCTGCGACCCTGCAGCGCCAATGCGGAGGCATCGTCGATCGCCCTGCTGCCGGCAGGCTCCTCACCGAGCGGGTGTTCGCTCCCGGGCTGTCGGTGCGCTGGGATCAGCTGATCGAACAGGCGACCGGTGAGCCGCTGACTGCGACGCATTTCGGGCGGGACATCGCGGCTGCCTGACGGTGTTCCCCCGCGGCTATCAGCCCGGTGACCTGACCATTGTGTTGTCGGTCGCCGATCTTGTCGCGGGAGGTCGTAGTTCGGGGTGTCTCCCGGAGGGAGACACCCTTCGTGCCGAAACCGTGACGTTTCGTCCACAGCGGCTCCCGGTTGCGTCGGAGACGGCGACACGGGATGATCGCGTCTGTGGGACTGTTCCTCAACCACGTCAGCGTCGTCGCGAGGGATCTGGCGGCGTCGGTGCATTTCTACGTCGACGAGCTGGGGCTCGAGCTGCTGCCGACGCCGGACTTTGGCTTCCCCGTCGCCTGGCTGCGGGCCGGCGACGGGCAGGTGCACCTGTTCGAACGCCCGGGCGAGCCGCCGTCGCATGCGCACTTCGGCCTCGAGATCACAGAGTTCATGCCCGTCTACCGGCGCATGAAGGAACTCGGCGCGCTCGACCACGTCACGTTTGGCAATGCGATGTACGAGCTACCGGGCGGCGGCATCCAGATGTACGTGCGCGACCCCGCCGGCAACCTCGTCGAGCTCGACCACCGCGATGCGTCCACGATTCCTCGCGACGAGGTGCCTGAGTACATGCGGCTCGCCGACGTCACGCCGCAGGAGGGAGAAGCGGCGAGCTCCACTCTCTGGCACCTGCCCCGCCCCTAGCCCGAATCGTTCATCCGGCGGGATCGCGGCGTGCACCATCCGGTGGGGCCACCCGGTAGGGACGAACTGCACCCATCCGGACGCGGAGCGTCCTCGGGGACCGGACGGGATGCAACGCCCGCGCCGGTTCAAGTTCCTTCCCCCTCCGGCTCGGTCGCGTCCCACCGACCGCCTCTATCCGGGGGAAGGAGCCCAGAGGTCGACCCAGCGCGAGAACAGAACACGTCCATCCGCCTGCATCTCGCCCATCGAAGCTCGGAAATCGGCAAGCAGCCGGTTGAGCCCGCCGGGCCCGAGTACCTCATCGGCCGAGGCGATGTATGCGGGCACCCGCGCCCACTCATCTGCCATCGGTTCGTCGACCTCGACGTGGAACTGCACGCCGTAGGCGACACGTCCCACCCGAAACGCCTGGTTCGGGTACTCCGGTGAGGTCGCTAGCAGGGTGGCGCCCTCGGGCAGGTCGAATGTGTCCTGGTGCCACTGCAACGTCGGGCGCGGCCACGCGAGACCCGAGAAGACCGGATCTACGATGGCGTCGGGCGTCGCGTAGACCGGGAGCACACCCACCTCCGGGGCCGGGCCCTGGCGTACCTGCGCGCCGAGCGACGATGCGAGGAGTTGCACGCCGAGGCACGACCCCCAGAATGGAACACCGTCCCGCACAGCCCGGGCGATCAGTGCCTTCTCGGCCACAAGCCAGGGATGTTCCATCTCGTCGTTGACGCTCATCGGGCCGCCCATCGCGACGATCGCGTCGATCCCATCGAGGCTCGGCGGCAGCGACTCGCCCTCGTCCAGTTCGACCCGGTGCAGCGCTGCGCCCCGCTCGAGCAACACGTCCTCAAAGACCCCGGGTGGCTCGCAGGCTATGTGCTGGAGGACGAGGACGTTCATGTCTGCGCGACTCTACGCGACGGGGGGCGCCTTCCCGTCACAGGTAGATCGGACCCCGGCCTGGACAGGTTCGCAGGTCGGCCTATGCTGCGGGTCACACTCCCACGATCCGGAGGTACTCCGTGCGCCTCGTCCTTACCTTTGCCGTAGCTGTCACCGCAGCCCTTGCGGCTACCGGTCTCGCGTCGGCCCAGTCGCAGGTTCGGTGCTCGTCGACCATGACCGTCAATGGCAACAAGTTGATCGTGATCGGATTGAACGTCGGGTGCGCCGAGGCGAAGCCGATCGTTCGAGGTCTGTTCAGTGCGCCCGCGATCGGGCACATCACCAGGGGCAGCATTCGTCTCTTGAAGCTGCGCTCGCCGCGGGCTGGTTGGGTGTGCGTGACGTCGACGCCGATTCGCGCCAGGGGCGCGGGCTGCGGAAAAACCGGCACCAACAAGAGTGTGATCTACGTCAATACCTCGGTGTCCTGAGTTTGAGCGGCGAGCTGCGGTACAACTGACGGGACGCCTGGAGAGAAGCCGTAGAACTGACGGGACGCCTGGCTGAAGCCAGGCGTCCCGCGCTGCCTTACGCGTCCCGCGCTCCTTACGCCTGGGCGTCCTGGTGCGACTCCTGCGCCTTCGGCTCGCGATCCGCGACGCGCTTCGCGGCGGTCGCCTCGACCTCGGCCAGCGTCGCGCCGCGGTCTGCCCGGATCCGGATCACGATCCGGTCGCCGGCCTTCAGCCCGGCGGCGTCGATCACGGTCGGGATGCGGTGCGCCCAGTGGAGGAACACCGTCTCGGGGCCGGTCGAGAACGTCTGCTGGGCCGGCTGCCCGATCATGAGCCGGAGCGCGTGACGGTTGCCGCCCTTGACTTCGATTGTTACTTTGCCGCCGGCCGTCGAGACGAAGGTGCCGCGGAACAGATACAGCGGCTTCTCCGGCCTGTTCAGGGTCGGGCCGCGGTCCGCGACGGTGCCGGCGGGCGTGCCCTTGATCGTGTCGAGCGACGCCTCCCGGTCGGCCCGCACGTTCACGGTCACGTAGTCGCCGATCGCGAGGTCGCCGATGCCGACAACGGTTGGAATGCCGTTTGTCCACTTCAGGAAAACCGTCTTCTCACCTGTCGCGAACGTCTGCACCTGGCTCTGACCCAGCATCGAGCGGAGCGCCGGGCGGTTGCCGTTCTGCACGGTGACGGTCACAGATGAGTCGGTCGTGCCCTGGAGCTGGCCGACGTAGCGGAAAAGCGTCTTGCCGTTCGGGCCGCCCGCGAACGCGGCCGTTGCTGCAACGAGCGTCGCCAGCACCGTAGCGAAGGCGACGATTGTGGATGAGCGCTTCATGTCACTGTCCTCCCAGTAGGTGTGTGATTACACGCCTGACGGTAGGAGCCTCGTGTTCGCCGCATTTCAGCGCTGCGTAAGCCGTGCGTAAAGCGTGCGATCCGGCAGTGGCGCAGCCTCGACCTCGAGACCGAACACGGAACCCATGCCGGGCACGCTCTCGACCGTCACCCTGCCTCCCATCGCTAGAGCGAGCTCGGCGACGATCGCGAGCCCGAGCCCTGTCCCGACGGGGCGGTCGGCACCGTAGCGATCCCAGAGGTAGAAGCGCTCGAATGCCCGCGCGAGATCGTCGGTCGCGAGACCGGGGCCGTCGTCCAGCACGGCGAGCCTGCCCGGTGCGGCCACGATCTCGACCGTGCCACCCCGCGGGGTGCAGCGAATAGCGTTCTCGACCAGGTTCGAGAGCGCCTGCAACGTACGGCCGGCGTCGGCGATCGCGCCCGCGGCTGGTTCGACGCGGAGTTCGAGGCTGACGCCGTAGGCCTGGGCCTGATGGCTGTGACGGGCAACCGCGTCGTTCGCGACCTCACCGAGGTCAACGGGTACGAGTGTGACATCGAAAGAGCGGCGGCGCAGGCGGGCAAGGTCGAGGAGGTCCCGGATCAGGCGTTCGAGCCGCTGCGTCTCCCGTTCGATCACTTCACCTGCGCGCTCCGGTGTCACGATGCCGTCGGTGAGCCCCTCCGCATGGCCCCGGATCGCGGTCAGCGGCGTCTTCAGCTCGTGGCTGACGGAGAGAAGGAAGGCGCGCTCGGCGTCCTGCGCCCGGTGGAGTTCTTCCGAGAGCTCGTTGAAGGCAGAGGAGAGCTGGCGGAGCTCGGTCGACCCCTCGATCGGGAGGGGATCCGGGCTCTCACCTTCCGCCAGTCGCCGGCTCGCCGCTGCGACCCGGGTGACGGGTCGGGCGACGGCACGCGCCAGCAGGAATGCGACAACGGCCGCGAGGACGGCACCGAGGAGAGCAGCGAGCGCGAGGCCGACGAGGAACGGCTGCCAGTCGGCGGATTGGTTGCGGGCCGAGCGGAGGAGCACGATTGCGTCGCCGCCACCGAGTCGCGCCGCGTACAGGAATGACTCGCCGCGGACATCCACGGTGCCGTCCGCGCGCCCGGTGGTACGCAGCGTGGCTGCGGCCGAGCCCGGGAGAAGGAGCTCCGCTTGCTCCCGCGTCAGGATGGCCAGCCGCTCCTCCTCGGTCGCGAGGAACCGCCCAATGTCGGTGTCACGGCGCGGCAGCGGGTTGGAGACGTGCTGGGCGGCGATCAGGTCGACCTGTCGGGCGAGTGAGCGCCTGGCGTCGTCGTCGAGCGACCGCCGGGTCAGAGCTGAGCCGACCGCGAGCATCACGATGGCCGACACGGCCACAGTCGCGGCGATGCCGACGAACAGCCGCGCCCGCAACGAGCGCGGCCCGTGCAGGCGGCTCATGCCGATAGTGCGGCCGCCCGTATCAATCACGAGACCCGCGCGGAACGTTGGAGGCGGCCGCACTAGCGGCCTTGTACCCGGAGCCCCGAACAGTGCGGATCAGATCGGGCCGGTCGAGCTTCCGGCGCAACTGCGCGACGTGGACGTCCACCGTGCGGGTGCCGCCGGGGAAGGAAAGGCCCCACACCCGCTCGAGCAGCTGTTCGCGCGACATCACGATGCCTGGGTGCGCGAGCAGGAAGGCGAGCAGGTCGAACTCCATGCCCGTCAGCTCGACCGGGTTGCCGGCGACGGCGACGGTGCGGCCGCCGTGCTCGAGCACGATGTCACCGACGGCGATGGCCTCGTCGCCCGCATCGGGCTCGGCCCGACGCAGCACTGCGCGCACGCGCGCCACGAGTTCGCGCGGCGAGAACGGCTTTGTCACGTAGTCGTCGGCTCCGAGTTCGAGTCCGATAATGCGGTCGATCTCCTCGTCACGTGCAGTGAGTATCACGATCGGCAGTCGCGAGCGGTCGCGGATGGCACGGCACAGGTCGAGGCCGTCGGCGTCGGGGAGCTGGAGGTCGAGAATCGCGAGCCGGATGTCGTTCCGCTCGAGTTCCTGAAGCCCTTCGACGCCGCGGGCGGCCCAGATCACGCGGAAGCCGTCCTTCTCGAGATAGGTGCGGACAAGCGTTGCGATGTCCTCCTCGTCCTCGATGAGCAGGATGGTGCCGCCCCGGGCTGCTCCGGCGCTCACGCCCTCGCGCGCTTGAGTATGTTGACAAGCTTCGCCGGTGCGTCGACCGCGTGCATGACGGCGACGTAGGCTCCCGGCCGGGCGAGGAACCGCCTGGCAGGGAGCCCCAGGAATCGGAACCGCGTGCTCGGCTCGAGCGAGATGGAAACGGTGGCGCCGCCGGCCGTGCGCAGGGTGATCGCCGACTTCGTCAGTGCCGTCACGACCCCGCGCTCAGTCACGATCACCTGCGTGCCGAAAGCGCGGATCAGCACTGCGGGGGCGCTGCCGTCGTGGACGACCGCCGCCACGAAGCCCGGCCGGATGTCAGAGAGCGACGCCCGTACCCCGTTCAGCTTCACTCGCGTCACCGGCGAGACGGTGAACGACTCGGCGCTCCCGTCGAGGGCGCGCAAGACGATCTGCCCGGCGCCGACCGACTGGACGACGCCGCGATCGGTCGTCAGGTCGGCGGTCGCCGCGCCGCCGACAGCCGGCAGTGCGAGTGCCAGCACGGCGATCACGATCGCGAAGGGGCGGAACAGGCGCAGCATCATGTGAGCATCGTCACACCTCATCGTAAGCCCCTCGTGGTGCAGGCGTAAGCAGGATGTAAAACGTGTTCCGGCACCGCTACCCTGCTTCGGTGGCCGAGCGCAGCGACATCCGTAACGTCGCCATCGTGGCGCACGTCGACCACGGTAAGACGACGCTCGTCGACGCGATGTTGTGGCAATCTGGCTCGTTCCGTGCGAACCAGGACGTCGCCGAGCGCGTCATGGACTCGATGGATCTGGAGCGCGAGAAGGGCATCACGATCCTCGCGAAGAACACGGCCGTCCGGTACGGCAGTACCAAGATCAACATCGTCGACACGCCGGGACACGCAGACTTCGGCGGCGAGGTGGAGCGCGGCCTGCGCATGGTCGACGGGGTGTTGTTGCTCGTCGACGCGAGCGAGGGGCCGCTGCCGCAGACGCGCTTCGTGCTGCGCAAGGCGCTCGAGGCGCGGCTGCGCGTGATCCTCGTCGTCAACAAGGTCGACCGGCCGGACGCGCGGGTGGAGGAGGTCGTCAACGAGGTCTACGAGCTGTTCCTCGACCTCGACGCGGATGAGAGCCAGATCGAGTTCCCGATCGCCTACTGCAACGCGAAGGCGGGCCGGGCGGGCCTTGCGGTCGACGACCTTGCCGACGACCTGCGGCCGCTGCTCGATCTGCTGCTCGAGACGATCCCGGCACCTGTCTACGAGGAGGGTCACCCGCTCCAGGCTCTCGTCACCAATCTCGACGCCTCGCCGTATGTCGGTCGGCTCGCAATTTGCCGGGTGCGAAACGGCACCATCAGCAAGGGGCAGCAGGTCGCCTGGTGTCGCGCCGACGGCACCGTCGAGCGTGCCAAGGTGACCGAGCTCTACGTGACCGTGGCGCTCGATCGTGTCGAGGCGGCCGAGGCCGGCCCCGGTGACATCGTCGCCGTCGCCGGCATTCCCGAGGTGACGATCGGCGAGACGCTCGCCGACTTCGACGATCCGCGGCCGCTGCCGGTGGAGCAGGTCGACGAGCCGTCGCTCTCGATGACGGTGGGCATCAACACGTCGCCGCTCGCGGGGCTCGAGGGAACGAGGCTGACGGCGAGCCAGGTGAAGAGCAGGCTCGATGCCGAGCTCATCGGCAATGTCTCGTTGCGCGTGCTCCCGACCGAACGACCGGACACCTGGGAGGTGCAGGGTCGCGGCGAGCTCCAGTTGGCGGTGCTCGTCGAGCTGATGCGACGCGAGGGATTCGAGCTCACGGTTGGTAAGCCGCAGGTCGTGACGCGGGAGGTCAACGGCAAGGTGCATGAGCCGGTCGAGAGGCTTGCGATCGACGCACCCGAGGAGTACATCGGGGTGCTGACGCAGCTGCTTGCCTTGCGCAAGGGGCGGCTGGAGCAGATGGTCAACCACGGCACGGGGTGGGTGCGGCTCGAGTATCTCGTTCCGGCGCGTGCCCTGATCGGGTTTCGCACCGAGTTTCTCACCGAGACACGGGGCACGGGGATCCTTCACCACGTCTTCGACCGGTACGAGCCCTGGTACGGCGAGCTGCGCACGCGGCCGAGCGGGTCTCTCGTCGCCGACCGGCAGGGCCCGACGACGGGGTTTGCGATCTCGAATCTGCAGGAGCGCGGCACGCTCTTCCTGGCACCGGGGGTCGGCGTCTACGAGGGGATGATCGTCGGCGAGAACGCCCGCTCCGAGGACATGGACGTGAACGCGACCAAGGAGAAGAAGCTGACGAACATGCGCGCCTCGAGCTCGGATGAGCTCGTACGGCTGATCCCGCCGCGGCCGCTTTCGCTCGAGCAGGCGCTCGAGTTCATCCGCGAGGACGAGTGCGTCGAGGTGACGCCCGTCTCGATCCGGCTGCGCAAGGTCGAGCTGGCTGCAGGAAAGCGTCAGCAAGCCTCGAGCCGCAAGGCCCGCGGGCTCGCCTAGCTCGCGGTTGAAGAGCGTACCGCGAGCCAGGCGAGCCTTCCCTGTTTGCAGATCCGGCTGCGCCGGTGATCGCGAAGATCCCTGAAGAGGGCCCGCGGCCTTGCGTAGCTCGCGGTTGAAGAGCGTACCGCGAGCTACGCCAACCTTCTTTGTTTGCAGATCTGGGCTGCGCCTGCGATCGCGAAGATCCCTGAAGAGGGCC
>JANOUB010000564.1:0-2157 GCA_031416615.1 Thermoleophilia bacterium | reverse complement strand
AAGCAGGAAGGGGCACCGAGGTGGCTAACGTCCTCTGCGTTCTCTACGACGACCCCGTGGGGGGCTTCCCGATGTCGTACGCCCGCGACGAGGTTCCGAAAATCGGGCGCTACTTCGATGGCCAGACGACTCCGACCCCTGAGCGCATCGACTTTACGCCGGGCGAGCTTCTCGGAAGCGTGTCGGGCGAGCTTGGGCTTCGTCGGTTCCTCGAGGAGCGCGGGCACCGGCTGATCGTGACCTCTGACAAGGACGGGCCCGAGTCAGTCTTCGAGCGGGAGCTGCCTGAGGCGGAGATTGTGATCTCACAGCCGTTTTGGCCCGCCTACTTGACGGCGGAGCGGATCGGCAAGGCGCCGCGGCTGAAGCTAGCGGTGACGGCCGGGATCGGCTCGGACCACGTCGATCTACAGGCAGCGAGCGCGCGGGGGATCACCGTGGCCGAGGTGACGTACTCGAACAGCATCAGCGTCTCCGAGCACGTGGTGATGCTGATCCTGTCGCTCGTGCGCAACTACATACCGTCCTACCAGCGGGTCGTCGACGGAGGCTGGAACATCGCGGACTGCGTGTCCCGCGCCTACGACCTGGAGGGGATGCAGGTCGGCACCGTCGCAGCCGGGCGCATCGGCTCCGCGGTGCTACGACGGCTCAAGCCGTTTGAGGTCGGACTGCACTACACCGACCGCCACCGTGTTCCCGAACTCGAACAAGACCTCAACGTCACGTATCACCCGGACGTCGAGTCACTCGTGCGTGTCTGCGATGTCGTGACGATCAACGCCCCGCTGCATCCCGAGACCGAGCACATGTTCGACGACGACCTGATCGGGAAGATGAAACGCGGTGCCTACCTCGTCAACACCGCGCGCGGCAAGATCTGCGATCGCGACGCGGTTGTGCGGGCGCTCGAGAGCGGCCAACTGGCCGGTTACGCCGGCGATGTCTGGTTCCCGCAGCCCGCCCCGAAAGATCACCCCTGGCGGGCGATGCCCCACCACGGGATGACCCCGCACACGTCCGGCACAACGCTCTCGGCGCAGGCTCGATACGCAGCAGGCACCCGGGAGATCCTCGAGTGCTGGTTCGACGACCGGCCTATTCGCGACGAGTACCTGATCGTCGACGGTGGCAAGCTCGCCGGCGCCGGCGCGCACTCCTACAGCCCAGGCAACGCGACCGGCGGTGCAGATGAGGCCGCACGGTTCAAGGCTGGCTAATCGACTGCAGATCTCCACCCATCTGCGAAATGTGGAATCAGCAGTGTGGAGAACGGCGCGGCCAGTTCGCCGGATACTGCGCTGGAGCGGCCGCTACTCCTCTTTCAGCCGAACCTTCCCGTTCAGCTCCGAGCGTCTCCTCGGGTGAGGGTGCTACGAGGCCTGTGGGATGCGGGCTTCGAGTGCGTTGCCGAGTGCTTCGCGTACTGGTTCTAGTTCGATGCGGTCGAGCACGTCCTGGAAGAAGCCGCGCACGATCAGCCGTTCCGCCTCCTGGCGGGAGAGGCCGCGCGCCATTGCGTAGAAGAGCTGTTCGCGGTCGACCTGGCTGAGCGTTGCGCCGTGCGTGCAGCGGACGTCGTTGGCGAGGATCTCGAGGCCTGGGATAGAGTCCGCATGCGCTGTCTTCGAGAGCAGCAGGTTGCGGTTCTCCTGGTAGGCGTTCGTTTTCTGGGCGCCCTCTTCGACTCTGATCATGCCGCGCCAGACGGCGCTTGCGGTGTCTCGGAGGACGCCTTTGAAGGCGAAGTCGGAGGTCGTGTTGGGCGCGATGTGCTCCTGGAAGGTGTCGTAGTCGAGCCGCTGCTCGTGGTCGGCGAAGTAGGCGCCTGTGACCCTGGAGGTGGCGCCCTGGCCGGCGAGGTCGTTTCGGATCCAGACTTTGCCGCCGCTGGAGCCGAAGCCTGCCGCGACCCAGTCGAGTTCGGCGTCGCGCCCGACCTTGGCATGGTGGGAGGCGAAGAGCCAGGTGTGCTGCGAGAGGTTCTGGACGGAGACGTACTCGACCTTGGCGCCGTCCTCGACGACGATCTCGACGGCAGCGTTGGAGTAGCCGGAGAGTTCTGGTGCGGCGGACACGTACTCCTCGATCACGGTGAAGCGGCTTTGCGCCTCGGCGACGATCAGGAGCCGCCAGAACAGCGAGCCGCCCTCGACC
>JANOUB010000563.1:0-4403 GCA_031416615.1 Thermoleophilia bacterium | reverse complement strand
CGACGAGCTCGGTCAGCTCGAGGCCGCGCTCCCGGCCGCCGTCGAGATGCTTCGCCCCGGTGGCCGCCTCGCAGTGATCAGCTTCCACTCGCTCGAGGACCGCATCGTCAAGCAGTTCATGGTCGCAGGAGCGAAGGGCTGTACCTGTCCGCCCGACTTCCCGATCTGTGTGTGCGGCAAGGAGCCCGAGCTGCGGCTGCTGACGCGGAAACCCGTGCGGCCGTCCGCGCCCGAACTCGATCTCAATCCGAGGGCAGCTTCGTCGCGCCTGCGAGTTGCGGTCAAGGTCTAGTGTCGACGATCGCCCAAACGCCGGTTGCCGCCCGCAAGGCGCGCCGTTCGACAGCCGAGAAGGCGAGTTCGCGAGCTCCTTTCGCCGGCAGTGTCGCCTGGATCGTCCTCGTCGGCGTGCTGCTCGCCGGCATCGTCGCCGTCAACGTGCTCGTGCTTCAGCTCAACATGCAGTTCGACGGCCTCGGAGGGGAGCGGGCACAACTCAAGGCCGACAACGCCCGACTACGCTCGCAGCTGTCGAGCGCCTCGGCCAATGTGCGGATCGAGGAGGCGGCAACCGCGAAGCTCGGACTCGAAGCAGCCGACCCGCTGACGACGACGTTCATTCGGTTAGGCGCGAAGTGAGCAACCGGCGCGCGAACCGCCGGATCCGACTACTTCTCACCGCCTTTGGGCTCCTCTTCGTCGTCGCGATCGGCCGCGCCGCCTGGGTGCAGGGCGCCCAGCACGACCGGTTCTCGAAGATGGCGAGCACCCAGCACCGCGAGACGATCGAGGTGCCAGCGGGCCGAGGTACGATCTACGACCGCACGGGTGAGCCCCTTGCGATCGGCGAGCAGGCGACGACTGTATACGCGGACCCGCGCAACATCGCCGACGCCCAGCGCGCCGCCGTGATCGTGGGGAAGACACTCAGTCTCGACGCCAACACGCTCTACCCGACGCTGAAGGACAGGTCGAAGGGATTCGTCTACGTCGCACGCAAAGCCGACCCGGCCAAGGCCGACGAGCTGAGCAAGCGGAAGATCCCCGGGCTCGGCTTCTACCCCGAGGAGCTGCGCGCATATCCGCAAGGGACGGTTGCCTCGAACGTCCTCGGTTTCGCCGGCACCGACAACCACGGCCTCGACGGGCTCGAGCGCTCGCTCGACAAGACGCTCTCGGGCCGGCCTGGCTTCGAAACGATCATCAAGGATCCATTCGGCCGAGCGATCGACGTCGTCACCTCGCAAGCCGAGCGGCCCGGGCGGAACGTGACACTGACGATCGACCATCAGATCCAGGCGAACGCGGAACAGATTCTCGCGAGAACGGTGAAGCAGTTCCGGGCCCGCGGTGCCGCAGCGATAGTGATGGATCCACGCACGGGCGCCATCCTGGCCATGGCGAACTATCCGACGTTCGACGCCAACCAGTTCTCCACCGCGTCGCCCGACGCGCGACGCAACCGCGCTGTCACTGACGCGTACGAGCCCGGCTCGACGTTCAAGATCGTGACAATCGCCGGTGCACTCGAGGACAATGTCGTCTCGCCCACGACCAGGTTCACGCTCGCTCCCACAATCCAGGTTGCAGATCGCGTGATCCGCGAGGCTCACACGCGAGGCACCGAGGTGATGAGTGTCAAGCAGATCCTCTCCCAGTCGTCGAACATCGGCACGATCACGGTGGCGGAGAAGCTCGGCCCGGCCGAGCTCGCCTCGTGGATCGACCGGTTCGGGTTCGGCAAGCCGACGGGGATCGACTATCCGGGTGAAAGCGCCGGCCTCGTGCTGCCGCTCGAGGACTGGTCCGGCTCGACGATCGGCACCGTGCCGATCGGGCAGGGCATCGCGGTCACGCCGCTGCAGATGGTGGCCGCGTACGCGACGATCGGCAACGGCGGCGTCCGCGTCACACCGCACCTCGTGGAGAAAGTCGGCACCAGGCGCGTGCGGTCACACAAGGGAACGCGGGTTGTCTCGAGCCACACAGCCGATCGGATGATGTCGATGTTCCGGGACGTGGTGCTCGAGGGCACCGGCACCGAGGCGGCCATCCCCGGCTACACCGTGGCCGGCAAGACGGGGACCGCGCAGAAGGCGGAGAACGGCCGCTACGTGCGGAAGTACGTGGCTTCTTTTGTCGGGCTCGTGCCCGCGAAGAAGCCGCGCTTCGCGATTCTCGTGATGGTCGACGAACCGCGCGGGAACATCTACGGCGGCGTCGTGGCGGCACCGGCATTCCGTGACATTGCCCGGTTCGGTCTCCAGTATCTCGAAGTGCCGCCGGACGCGCCCCAGACGAAGGCGTCGCTGACAGCGACCGCAGGTCCCTCGAACCAGTAGCTACTTCCCCCGGCAGAACGCCGTCTCCAGGCTGTAGCGGAGCCGATTGGGGAAGTAGCCACGGATCACGTGCGCTCGGATCCCGAAGGCGGCGGGCCGACCCTCGCACCTCCGTAGAATGGTGCCCTGTGAATCTTGACGACCTGACGCGCGTACTCGCCGCGAGTGAGACCGGCGCCAGCGGAGCCGTCGAAATCACCGACCTCGCCTACGACGCAGATCGTGTTTCTCCGGGTGCGTTGTTCTTCTGCGTCCCTGGGTCGCGCGTAGACGGGCACGAATTCGCCGGGCGTGCGGTTGCCGCCGGCGCCGCCGCTCTCGTCGTCGAGCGCCCACTGGAGCTCGAGGTGCCACAACTCCTCGTCGAGGACGCTCGCGCTGCGATGGGCGTAGCTGCCGACAGGTTCTTCGGCGAGCCGACTCGTTCCCTCGAGGTCGCAGGCGTGACGGGCACGAACGGCAAGACGACGACGGCGTTTCTGCTGCGCTCGGTTCTTGCCGCCGCCGGCCGTTCGCCGGGACTCGTCGGCACCGTCGAGTGGGTCGTCGGTGGGGCTGCTCGGCACGCGCCGCACACGACACCCGAGGCGATCGACCTGCAGCGTCTTTTCCGCGAGATGCTCGACGCCGGTGACCGGAGCGTTGTGGTCGAGGCGTCGTCTCACGGCTCGGTGCTGCATCGCCTCGACCGCGTCCGCTTCGACGCGCTCGTGTTCACGAACCTGTCCCAGGATCACCTGGATCTGCATGGGACGATGGAGAACTACTACCAGGCGAAGCGCCGTCTCTTCACCGGCGCACAACCGCCGCCCGCGGCCGTGAACGTGGGCGACGAGCACGGCCGCCGGTTGGCGCTCGAGCTCGTCGAGTCCCGGCGCGCACCGCTTGTCACCTTCGGGATGACCGACGCGGCGGAGGTGCGGCCGGAAGGTCTGGAAATGGGGCCGCGCGGCAGCCGGTTTGTGGCCGCAGGCGTCGAGATCGAGACGCCGCTGCGTGGGCGCTTCAACGTCGAGAACATTCTCGGCGTGATCGCCGTAGGGATCCTCCTGGATGTCGACGAGCAGGACGTCGCCGACGGCGTACGGGCGCTGTCGGGCATTCCCGGCCGATTCGAAGCGGTTGACGGGGGTCAGCCGTTCGCGATGATCGTCGACTACGCGCACACGCCCGACTCGCTCGACATCGTGCTTCAAGCCGCCCGCGAACTCGGCGACGGCCGGCTGATCTGCGTCTTCGGGGCAGGCGGGGATCGCGACCGCGGCAAGCGCCCCGTGATGGGCGCGGTCGCCGTGCAGCGGGCGGATGTCGTCATCGTCACTTCCGACAACCCGCGCAGCGAGGATCCACTCGCGATCATCCAGGATGTGTTGCAGGGCGCCGGTATCGGCGTCGAGATCGATCCCGACCGTCGCAGCGCCATTCGGCGGGCGGTGACGATGGCGGGGCCCGATGACGTTGTCGTGATCGCCGGCAAGGGACACGAGCAGGGCCAGGAGATCGCAGGCGTGGTGGCGCCGTTCGACGACCGCGCCGTCGTCCGCGAGGCGCTTCGTGAGGCGGGGTTCGCCGCATGAGCGGCGCGACGAGCATGGCCACCCTCGCCCGTTCGGACCTGTCTGAAGGACGAACAAGAGACAATTGGGGTGTCTCCCGGAGGGAGACACCCGGAGGGAGACACCCCGGTTCGAACGGCTTAGCCTGGATTCACCGTTTTGCGCGGGCGTTGCATCTCGTCCCGCCCGCCAGGCCGCTCACCGTCCGGGTGGGACCGCCCGACAGGGAAGAAACGGAGTCCCACCCGGACGGGAAGCGGCCTGGCGCGCCTTCGGTACGGAGATGCATCGCCCGCGAAAGACGGTGGATCCAGGGTAAGTCCGCAGAGGCTTGATGTGCAATCGGTGCCTGCCCTCCCCGACACGCACCCCTCTTGCACATCGAGCCTCTACACTCGAAAACGATGTCTCTCGTCGTCGACCAGCTCGAGCTCGGGCCGATCGGGACCAACACCTATCTCGTCCGGTCGTCACCGTCGGCGACCGAGGCGGTCGTGGTCGACCC
>JANOUB010000562.1:0-5831 GCA_031416615.1 Thermoleophilia bacterium | reverse complement strand
CCGGCGGGCGGCGATCCTGCGGCGGTGGCTTTTGACGCCGTCGAGGCGGGGAGAGCGCGTGGACGGGATGTGGTCATCGTCGATACGGCGGGTCGCCTCCATACGCAGTCAAACCTGATGGACGAGCTCGCGAAGGTCAGGCGCGTGATCGAGAGTCGAATCGACGGAGCGCCGCATGAGACGCTGCTCGTCGTCGACGCGACCACAGGCCAGAACGGCCTCCAGCAGGCGCGCCTGTTCGGCGAGGTGGCCGGTGTGACCGGCGTTGCGCTGACGAAGCTCGACGGCTCGGCCAGGGGGGGTGTCGCCGTCGCGATCGCCTACGAGCTCGGCCTACCCGTGAAGCTCGTCGGCCTGGGGGAGGGCCTCGACGACCTGCGCCCGTTCGACCCGCGCGAGTTCGCGCGTGCCCTCACGGCGTCGTGATCAACAGCACCTTGGCTCGCGCCTCATGTTCGTTGCCACGAGACCAGGGAGTGCTAGTCCCGCCTCGTTGCTTCTAGCACACGGGAGGCGTATTCTGTGGTTGACGCTTTCCTCCCCCAATGAGCGTCAGGATGGAGGTGTGACGTGGCTGTAGCCCTGTTCATGCGGATACCCGAGTTGAGCATCGATCGCTATGACCGGATGATGGTTGGCCTCGAGCTCGATGCGAATCCACCGGCGGGTGTGATCCTCCACATCGCCACCGAGGCCGTCGGATCCGTCAATGTCTGTGAAATCTGGCAGACACCTCAGGCCGCGGAGAGCTTCGTCGAGCACCGACTCCACGACGCACTCAGGTCCCAGGGGGTGAAAGACCCCCTCTCCTACCGGATCGAGCCGTTGCACAACCTGTTCGCGCCGGACCTGGACATGATCGATCGGATCGGCAGCGTTTCGCTGCCTGCCGGCCTGGCCCACACAGCGCTCGCGTCGTAGGCTCAGAGGCCTTGATCGCGGGCGGGCGCCCGTACACTTCACGGCCGTGTTCGACACGCTCTCCAACCGGCTCCAGGCGACCCTGGGTGACCTCGGCCGCGCCAAGCGGCTGGACGAAGAAGATGTCAACAAGGCGATGCGCGAGATTCGGCTCGCGCTGCTCGAGGCCGACGTCAACTTCCAGGTCGTCAAGGACTTCGTCGCCGGCGTCAAGGCCGAGGCTCTCGGGGAGGACATCCTCAGGGGGCTCAACGCCGGGCAGCACATCGTCAAGCTCGTGCACGACCACCTCGCGGAGTTGATGGGCTCGGGAGACTCCCAGCTGGCGTTCGGACGGCCCCCGACCGTCATCCTGATGACCGGCCTTCAGGGCTCGGGCAAGACGACCACCTCCGCCAAGCTTGCGCTCCACCTGCGCCGACAGGGCAAGCAGCCAGGCCTCGTCGCAGCTGATCTGCAGCGGCCTGCCGCGATCGATCAGCTCGAACAACTCGGCAAGCAGATCTCGATCCCCGTGTACCGCACCGACACGCAGGATCCCGTCCGTGCCGCGGTGGAGGGCCTCGAGCGCGCGAAGGCAGACGGGCTCGATGTCGTCATCGTCGACACCGCCGGCCGTCTCAGCATCGACGATGCGCTGATGGACGAGCTGGCGCGCGTTCGCGATGCCGTCAAGCCGCTCAACGTCCTGCTCGTCCTCGACGCGATGACGGGACAGGAGGCCGTGAACGTCGCCGAGGCGTTCCAGAAGCACGTTGCCTTCGACGGCGTCGTGCTGACGAAGCTCGACGGCGATGCTCGAGGCGGGGCTGCGCTCTCCGTCAAGGCGATCACCGGCAAGCCCATCAAGTTTGCCTCGGTCGGCGAGAAGCTCGACCAGCTCGAGGTGTTCCACCCCGATCGGATGGCGTCGCGGATCCTCGGGATGGGCGACGTGCTGACGTTGATCGAGAAGGCCGAGGCCGCCGTCGCCGAAGACGAGCAGGCGGACATGGAGCGCCGGCTGCGCGCCGGCGAGTTCACCTTCGACGACTTCCTCCAGAGCTACCGGATGCTGCGCCGCATGGGGCCCGTCAAGGGCATCCTGAAACTGCTCCCTGGCATGGGGCAGCAACTCGACGGACTCGACATCGACGAGAGGCAGATGGCGCGGGTGGAGGCCATCGTGTTGTCGATGACGCCGCACGAACGCCGCGTCCCGCACCTGATCAACGGGCCACGCCGGCGGCGGATCGCGGCCGGTAGCGGTTCCTCGATCGACGAAGTCAACAAGCTGCTCGCGGCCCGCAAACAGATGCAGAAGATGATGAAGCAGTTCGGCAAAGGCAAGCTGCCGCTGCTGCCTCCCGAGCTGACCGGCGGCAAGCCGCCCCGATGATCGGCACAATCCAGGGGTCAGGTCTTGCATTCCGACAGCACCTGTCGAAATGCATGTTCTGATCCCACCTGTCGGAATGCAAAACCTGACCCCAACGCACGAAGGAGAAGAATGGCTGTTCGTATGAGATTGGCGCGGATCGGATCGAAGAAGAACCCGATCTACCGTGTTGTCGTGGCCGACTCGCGCTCGCCGCGCGACGGTCGCTTCATCGAGATCGTGGGGCGCTACAACCCCCAGACCGACCCGTCGACGATCGAGCTCGACGAAGCCAAGGTCAAGGACTGGCTCGCCAAAGGCGCCCAGCCGAGCGACCCGGTCGCGAAGCTGATCAAGGTCGCCGGCATCAGTCTCTAGGCATGGCGGAGCTTCTCACCTGGATCGCGCGGCACCTGGTCGACGACCCGGACTCGGTCAGCGTCGAGACCGTCGAGCGAGATGACGCTGTCGTCCTCCGACTGCATGTCGCACCTGACGACGTCGGCAAGGTGATCGGCCGTCAGGGTCGGATCGTCCGTGCCCTACGCACGCTCGTGCGGGCGGGCGGCGCGCGCGACGACCGGCGTATCGTGCTGGAGATCGCCGACTGACCGTGGACGATGCGTTTGTGCCGGTCGGTCGCGTCGGCCGTCCTCACGGGCTCGACGGCGCGTTCGTGGTCGAGCACGGAAGCGACGATGACAGCCGCTACGTCGTCGGCGCTGTTCTCCACGTGAACGGAACACCGGCGACCGTCACCGTCTCCCGCCGCGTCGGGCGCGGCCGACATGCGATCCGCCTCGACCGCGGGGTCGAGCGGGGCGAGACGCTGACGATCCTCCGCGCCGATCTGGCGACGCTCTCCGAGGACGAGTTCTATACGTTCGAGATCATCGGCCTCAGGGTCGAAGAGGTGGGCGGGCGGATCCTCGGCACCGTGCGGGACGTGCTGCCGGGATCTGCCAACGACAATCTCGAGCTCGACGACGGCACTCTCGTGCCGATGATCGAGGATGCGATTGCCTCGATCGACCCGGCAGAGGGCGTTGTGCTTCTCAACCCGGGCTTCATCGGATGACGGATACCCTGCCCCGGTGCGTCTCGACGTCTTCACCCAGGTTCCACACGCTTTCGGCTGGCTGACCGAGCAGAAACCGGTTGCCACCGTTCTCGGAACGGAGCTCGAGCTCCGGCTCTTCAACTACCGCGACACGACACCGCTGCGCGCAGGTCAGGTCGACGACTCGCCGTACGGTGGTGGGGCGGGGATGGTGTTGCGGGTCGATGTCGTGGCGGCGGCGCTCGAGGCGGCGTACGGCACCGCGCCGCCGACTCGTGTGATCGCGCTCACGCCGCAAGGCCGTCAGCTCGATCAGGTGCTCGTCGAGGAACTCGCCTCCGAAGCGCAGATCGCCGTGCTCTCGTCTCGGTTCGAGGGATTCGACGCGCGCATCGTCGATCACCTGTGCACCGACGCGATCTCGATCGGCCCGTATGTGCTCTCCGGCGGCGAGTTGCCGGCGATGGTGCTCGTCGACGCCATCGCCAGGCGGCTACCTGGCGCCCTTGCCGCAGGCTCCGGCGAGAACGAGAGCTTTAGCGCTGCGCTCGACGGCGGCATCGAATATCCACACTTCACCCGGCCCGCGGCGTTCCGCGGCTGGGAGGTGCCCGACGTGCTTCTCTCGGGCAACCACGCCCAGATCGACGGCTGGCGGGCCGAGCAGAGCCGCGCCCGGAGCGTCGTGTGAGCGACGTCGAGGATCGTCCGCAGGACACTGAACAGGCTCCGTCGCCGGAGCCACAGGCTCCTCCGGCGCAGCCGCGGGATCCGGCAGAGTGGACGCCGCCGCCGATCCGCGCCGGTGACTCGGCCGAAGATTACGGCTGGCCGGCGCCGCCGCGTGGGCCCACGCTCGATCCGGCCCCGGCCGCACCGTTGTTCGAAACGCCGGCGCCGGCACGTCCTCCGCACAGGCATTCGCGGAACCCTGTCGACCGGCTCACGCGGGGTCTCCCGAACGGTCTTCGCGTCACGATCGACTGGATTGTGACGATTGTCGGGGCGGTCGCGATCGTGCTACTCGTGAAGGCGTTCGTCGTCAACCCGTACCGCATCCCGTCGTCATCCATGGAGACCACGCTGCACTGTGCGCAGCCTGCCGTCGGGTGTGAGGCGCGGTTTTCCGACCGGGTGCTCGCAAACCGCTTCCTCTACCGCCTGCGCGACCCGCGCCGCGGCGAGATCATCGTCTTCAAGACCCCGCCTGCCGCCCAGCTGAAATGCGGTGCGGGCGGCACGTTCGTGAAACGCCTGATCGGGCTTCCCGGCGATGTCGTCGAGTTCCGGCTCCGCAAGGGGGACGCCTACGTCTACATCAACGGGAAGCCGTTGCGGGAGCCGTATATCGAGAAGGGGCGGCGCGGTGCCGTGCAGGGTTTCGGGCCCGTCCGGGTCAAGGCCGGAAACTACTTCATGATGGGCGACAACCGGTCGCAGTCGTGCGACTCCCGCCTCTGGGGCACCGTACCCCGAGCGAATCTGATCGGGAAGGTCTTCGCCACCTACTGGCCACCGAACCGGGTGTCGTTGCATTGAAGCGGGGATGCTGCGATGGGCAGATGGGGATGCCGCGGTGGAAGAGCGTACCGCGGCATCCCCATCTGCATGCTTGCTGCACGCTTCGTGTGAGCGTATCGCAGCATCCCCCGCTTCATCTGCTTTCTGCACGCTTCGCGTGATCCTGAAGGGGGCCGCCCGCGGCCCTGTTCACGCCGGACGTTGCGGGAGTGACGCTGACAGACGTAGGGGCTATGCGAAGCGTCGTCTTGCGACGCAGAGCGTCGCCCGTCCCTGTCTCCCGGGTCTGGTCCCATGATTGGAGTCGTGGCCAGCTGCCGCGAGGATGTGTGATCGTCGGTCGACAGATGATCCTTGTTGGCGTGGTATTGCTGGTCGTTCCGGGGCTCATGCTCGGCGCGCGCTGGAGCGTTCTTGTACCGGAACTCGTCCTGGAACATCGAGGCGCCACTGACGGGCTCGATCGGGGGATCCACACGAACTGGCAGTAGACCCGGCAGCACCGCTCTGCCAACCGGTTACACGGAAGACAGCTACTTGTTCGACTCTCGGGGATGTTGCCGCCAATGCCAAGTATCACCAAGACCCAACTTCGTGCTCAGCCGCTCCCCCGAGGCGTGCCGCCTGTGCTGCTCGCGGAGACGTGCGTCTGCGCTGCCGCCCGCGGTTCCCGTGGGTGGCAGACGTTGCCTGAGGCTCCATTCACGTCACCCCTTTGCGGAACCCGCCTCGGGTGGGTTCCGCTACACTTGCCGCCGACCTTCGGGCCGACCTCTTTCCCATGAGCACCATCATCCAGAGCATCGAGCAGGCGCAGTTGCGCGAGGTCCCGGTCTTCAAGGCCGGCGACACCGTCCGCGTCCACTTCAAGGTGATCGAGGGCACCCGCCAGCGCGTGCAGGTGTTCGAAGGCGTCGTGATCAAGCGCCAGGGCTCGGGCGCCCGCGAGACGTTCACCGTTCGCAAGCAGTC
>JANOUB010000561.1:0-2480 GCA_031416615.1 Thermoleophilia bacterium | reverse complement strand
CCTCGACTGCATGCGCATCCACGGCGGCTACGGCTACTCGCTCGAATACCGTCCCGAGCGCTATTACCGAGACGCCCCGCTGCTCCTGATCGGCGAGGGCTCGAACGAGATCCAGCAGCTGATCATCGCGCGACGGCTGCTGGAAGGTTTCGGGAAGAAGCACTAGCCGTGGACTTCTCGATTCCGGAAGAGCTCGGCGAGATCCGTACCGCCGTGCGCGCGTTGTGCGAGCGGTTCCCCGGCGAGTACTGGCGCGACCTTGAGCCCGACCGGTACCCGACGGAGTTCGTGCAGGCCCTGACCGATAACGGCTGGCTCGCGGCGCTGATCCCGGAGGAGTACGGCGGCGCCGGTCTGACGATCACGGCCGCGAGCGTGATCCTGGAAGAGATCAACGCGTCCGGGTGCAACTCTGGCGCCTGCCACGCGCAGATGTACACGATGGGCACGATCCTGCGGCACGGCTCCAGCGAGCAGAAGGAGCGCTACCTGCCGGCCATAGCCTCGGGTGAGCTGCGGCTGCAGGCCTTCGGCGTAACGGAACCGACAGCCGGCTCCGACACGACCTCGTTGCAGACGTTCGCGACGAGGGTCGGCGGCGGCTGGTCGATCACGGGCCAGAAGATCTGGACGTCTCGGGCCGAGCACTCCGACCTGATGCTTCTGCTCGCCCGGACGACTCCGGCCGACCAGGCCGCGAAGAAGACCGAGGGACTCTCCACGTTCCTCGTCGATATGAAGCGGGCGCTCGCCGACGGAACGATGACGATCCGGCCGATCAGGACAATGATGAACCACGCGACGACCGAGATCTTCCTCGACCACGTGTTCGTCCCCGACGAGAACCTCGTCGGGGACGAGGGGCGCGGGTTCCGCTACATCCTCGACGGTATGAACGCCGAGCGGGTGCTGATCGCGGCGGAGTGCATCGGCGACGGCCGCTGGTTCGTCGAGAAGGCGTCCGCCTACGCGGGCGAGCGCGTCGTCTTCGGGCGACCGATCGGCGCGAACCAGGGAGTGCAGTTCCCGATCGCGCTCGCGCACGCGCAGATCGAGGCGGCCGATCTGATGCGCTACAAGGCGGCCTGGCTGTACGAGCAAGGCCTGCCGTGCGGCGCGGAGGCCAACATGGCGAAGCTGCTCGGCGCCGACTCGTCGTGGGCCGCCGCGAACGCCTGCCTCGACACGTACGGCGGCTTCGGCTTCGCCGCGGAATACGACGTGGAGCGGAAGTTCCGCGAGACGCGGCTCTACAAGGTGGCGCCGGTCTCGAACAACCTCATCCTCGCGTACATCGGCCAGCACGTGCTCGGCATGCCACGCTCGTACTGAGCCGCGGCCTCGCTTCCGCTCGAACGTCCGCAAACGATAGATTCGCAGCATGCTACGACTGGACGGGAGGGTCGCGCTCGTCACCGGCGCGGCGTCGGGTATCGGGGCGGCGACGGCGACGCTGTTCGCCGAGGCCGGCGCGGACGTCGCGCTCTGCTGGTACGCGGGCGATCCGCACGACGTCGGTCCCGTTGCCGCCGCGGTCGAGAGCCACGGACGCCGGGCTCTCGCGCTCGAAGGCGACGTCGCCCGGACGGAGGACGTCGAGCGGATGGTGGAGGAGACCATCGCACAGTTCGGCCGGCTCGACATCGTGGTCGCGAATGCCGCGATCGCCCGCGACGTGGCCTCGGAGGATCTCGACGACGAACGCTGGCTCAACCTGCTCGACGTCGACCTCGGTGGTGTGTTCCGATGCTTCCGCGCCGCATTGCCGCACATGGTCGAGAGTGGCTGGGGACGGCTGCTGGCGACCAGCTCGATCGCCGGTGCCGTGCAGGGCTGGCCCCGTCACGCGCACTACACGGCGGCGAAGGCGGGTGTCGTCGGACTCGTCCGCAGCCTGGCCGTCGAGTATGCCGCACGGGGTATCACGGTCAACGCCGTGGCGCCGGGAGTGATCGTCAGCCCGCAGACGCTCGATCCCGTCAACTCGCTCGGTCCCGAGGGCCTCGAGGAGTTCTCGAAGGGCGTGCCCGTGGGACGGAACGGAGATCCGCTCGAGATCGCGAATGCTTTCCTCTTTCTTGCCAGCGAGCGAGCGTCCTACATCACGGGACAGACGATCGTCGTCGACGGCGGCGTCACACTCTCACTCGTCTGACGGCGTCATCGCCGCGCAAGGTGTTCTCGGTCTACGCTCCGTTCACCGCGATGTTCAACATCACCGGCCGGCCGGCGATCAGCCTGCCGCTCGCCTGGAGCGACGGCGGCCTTCCGATCGGCGGGCGAGCGCATGCTCGATGCGATCGGCGAACAGATCGCGGTTCGCGAGCCCCGTCAGCGAATCGTGGAGAACCTGGCGCTGGAGATCCTGCTCGTACGCCCGGCGTTGGCCGGCATCACGCCCGATGCCCTGGAGTATCAGGCTGGACGTCGCGCAGCCGCGCGATTGAACGCCGTGAGCGATGCCGCGAGCGCCTCCCGCT
>JANOUB010000560.1:0-3518 GCA_031416615.1 Thermoleophilia bacterium | reverse complement strand
CTCCTCGTCTACCTCGCCCGGGAGGCCGCTGACACCGACGGCACCGACGCGGACACCGTCGTTCAGCACAGCGACGCCGCCAAGGAAGAAGATGAACTGTGGGTCGAAGCTCGCGAGCTCGGCCGGCGAGCCGCCGGCCTTCTCGGCGAGCTGACGAGTCGTCAAGGCATCGCTCCGGGCGGCCGTGTACGCCTTGCGCTGCGCGTTCAGATGGGTGTCGAGCGCCGCTCCGTCCATCCGGAGCGATGCCAGCACCTCGCCGTGGTCGTCCGCCACGACGATCGAGACGGGGCCTGCCGCCCGTTCGACGACGGCCGCCAGGATCGTCCTTGCGTGTTCGTGAGAGAGAGTCATAGGTGCGTCTATACCATGGCCGAATGCCCGTCTTCGAGCGAACCACCCTCAGTAACGGCGTTCGGGTGCTTACCGCGCCGATGCCGCAAGCCCAGTCCGTCTCCTGTTTCGTGATGTTCGCGGCGGGCGCACGATACGAGACCGCCGACATCGGCGGCATCGCCCACTTCGCCGAGCACATGTTCTTCAAGGGCACCAAGCGGCGACCGACCGCGCGCGACATCGCGACGGAGATCGACGGCATCGGGGGCGAGTTCAACGCGTTCACCGGCAAGGAGTACACGGGCTACTACGTCAAGTGCGCCGCCGGCACCCGCGATATCGCGCTCGACGTGCTCGTCGACATGATGCGCAACTCGCGGTTCGACCCAGAGGAGATCGAGCGCGAGAAGGGCGTCATCGTCGAGGAGATGAACATGTATTTCGACACGCCGCGCGACTTCGTCGGCGGCGTCTACGAGAACCTCCTCTACGGCGATCAGCCGCTCGGCCGCGACATCATCGGCAGCAAGGAGACCGTGCGCGCCGCCACGCGCGACACCTTCACGTCGTTCATCGACCGCTGGTACCGCCCTGAGCGGATGGTCGTGGGGCTCGGTGGCCGGGTCGGCGACGGCCTCGTGGAGCGCCTCGAGGAGCTGCTCGGGTCGATCGAGCCGCGCCAGACGGGGACGCCGGAACCGGCCGTGATTCCCGCGAACGGCTCTCCGGTCAAGGTGCACACGAAGCAGTCCGACCAGGCGCACATCGTCCTTGGCGCACGCAGCTACCCACTCGGGCACCCCGACCGGTACGCGCTGCAGCTGCTCGCGACGGTACTCGGAGGCGGCATGTCGTCACGGCTCTTTACCGAGGTGCGCGAGCGCCGCGGCCTCGCCTACTACGTGTTCGGCACCAACTCGAGCTACCTGGACGCCGGCTCGCTCTACGCGCAGGCCGGCGTCGACATCGACCGCATCGACGACGCCGTGACGACGATCGCGGCCGAGTTGCGCCGGATCGCAGAGGAGCCCGTCCCCACTGCTGAGTTCGAAAAAGCCCGCTCCTTCGCCAAGGGCCGCTTCGTGCTCGGGCTCGAGAGCCCGCACGGAACGATCATGTATGGGCTGCGGCGCGAGGTGCTTCTCGGCGAGGCCGAGGAGCCGGAGGCGACGCTGGCCGGCCTCGACGCCGTCACCGTCGAGGACATTCAGCGGGTCGCACAGGACGTGGTCGGCAAGCAGCTGAAGCTCGCGGTCATCGGCCCGTTCGAGGACGCCGAGCGGTTCGAGCGGCTTCTCGAGACCTAGGCGTTCCGACGTGCAGGACGAACGCGACTTGCTGAACCGGGCGGCCGGGCTCGCCGCCGACTGGGTGGAGTCGGCGCCTCACCGCCGGATCCCGGCGGCCGCCACGGTGGCGGAGATGCGTGAGGCGCTCGGCGGGCCGCTGCCTGCCGGCCCGGCCGATCCCACCACCGTCGTCTGCGATCTCGCCCGTCAGGCGGAGCCCGGGCTCACCTCGATGGGTTCCGGCCGCTACTTCGGATTCGTGATCGGCGGCACGTTGCCCGCCGCGCTCGCGGCGGACTGGCTCGTCTCGGCGTGGGATCAGAACGCGGGCCTCGCGCTCCCGACACCCGCGACGACGGCCATCGAGGAGATCGCCGGCACGTGGCTGAAGGACGTGTTGCGGCTGCCTCCCGACGCATCGTTTGCGTTCGTGACCGGGTGCCAAACCGCCCATCTGACCGCCCTTGCGGTCGCCCGCGGAGCGGTGCTCGACCGTCACGGCTGGGACATTGCCAAGGGCGGCCTCCAGGGCGCTCCGCCGCTGCGCGTCGTCGCAGGCGAGAAGCGCCATGTCACGGTCGATCGGGCCTTGCGGATGCTCGGGGTCGGCGAGCGGCAGGTCACACGCGTTCCCGCGGACGGCCAGGGACGGGTGCTCGTCGCGGCTCTGGGTGATGCGGTCGCGAACGGCGACGGCCCCACAATCGTCTGTGCGCAGGCCGGCGAGGTCAACACCGGCTCGTTCGAGGACTTCCACGCAATCGCAGACATCTGTGAGAAACACGGTGCGTGGATGCACGTCGACGGCGCGTTCGGCCTCTGGGCAGCCGCGAGCCCACGCTTCCGTCATCTGGTGGACGGTGTCGAGCGGGCCGACTCGTGGGCAACCGACGGGCACAAGTGGCTCAACGTCCCCTACGACTGTGGCATCGCCTTCTGCGCCCATCCCGCCGCGCACCGCGCAGCGATGGGTGCGTCCGCGTCGTACCTCGTCCAGGTCGACGAGGCAGAGGGGCGCGAACCGATGGCCTACACCCCGGAGTTCTCACGGCGAGCCCGCTCGGTGCCGGTATACGCAGCGCTCCGGCAGCTCGGCCGCTCCGGTGTGGCGGGGCTCGTGGAGCGTTGCTGCGACGCCGCGACCGCGCTGGCCGAGGGCTTTGCTCGCATTCCGGGGTGCAGCGTGCTCAACGAGGTCGTGCTGAACCAGGTCATCGTCCGCTTCGACGACGATGCCCACACGACGGCGACGCTCGCAGCCTTCCAGGCGGACGGCGAGGCGTGGACGAGCGGCACCGTATGGGATGGGCGCCCGGCGATCCGGTTCTCGGTCTCGAGTTGGAGGACCACACCGGAGGACGTCGAGCGAACAGTCGCCGCGTTCGCACGCGCGGCATCGCGATAGGGCGAACCGAGCAGACGGCCACACGAGGAACGTCCCCGGTCGGGAGACTCCAACATATGCATGTCTCAAGATCGCAAGCCCCAGACGCACCCGCGTGGCCTACGACGGACGCGGCGTTGATGACCGCGGAGAGGAAGACGTGGCGTGGTGGCGCGTGACGCGCCACCGCTTTTGTGACAAGCTCAACGTTCTTGCAGCAACGGACTCCACTGGACGGGTGAGACTGAGTAAGAATGCCAGGTAGATTCACGCAGAAAGACTATGTATAAACAATGAAGAAAGGACGTACATGAGTTATTTTGGCTTTCTCGCATTGATGGCTCTTATCGCCGTAGGAGGCTTTGGAGCGAAATTTTTCCTGCCCGGTATGATTGACGGGCGTGATCAAACTGGCACCAAACTCCGTTTGCCGAACCCTGATATCCGCATTACACGAATCGCAACCGTCGTTTCTGTGATTATTTTGACCGTTGTGGTGACTGGGTTCA
>JANOUB010000559.1:0-2130 GCA_031416615.1 Thermoleophilia bacterium | reverse complement strand
GAGATCATCGAGCTGCACGCCGACACGAAGCTCGATGCGCCGTCCGGAACGGCGAAGGCGACCGCGGCCCGAATGGGCGGTGACGTACCGATCCACTCCGTGCGCCTGCCCGGACTCGTCGCCCATCAGGAGGTCATCCTCGGCGGACAGGGCGAGACCCTCACGATCCGGCACGACACGACCTCACGCGAGGCATTCGTGCCGGGCGTGCTGCTTGCGCTCGATCGCCTTCGCGGCCTGCCACCCGGGCTCACGGTCGGCCTCGAAGCGTTGCTCTGACGCAGCGCGTCCGGTTCGTCCTTCTCGACGAGGACCTCCGCCGCGCCTTCGCGGTCGCGGCGGAAGCCCTCGGCGTGTACGTCTCCTAGTTACGTCCCCGCAGCGCGGCCAGCAACTCCTGGTGCCGCCGCTCCTCGTCGGACACGACCTCTTCAGCCGACTTCTTCACGCGCGCCATCACCATCTGCATCGGCTTGACGACGAAGAAGAATACGGCGGCTGCGATCGCAACGAACGTGATCACCTGAGTGATGAAGGCGCCGTAGCGGAAGACTGCGTCGTTGATCGTGAACGTCAGGCCGCTGAAGTCCGGCTTGCCGATGACCATCGCGATGATCGGCATGACCAGGTCGTTCACGAGCGAGTTCACGACGGCGGCGAACGCGAGGCCAATCACGAACGCGACCGCGAGGTCGACGATGTTGCCCTTCATCAGGAAGTCCTTGAAGTCCTTCAGCATGTCTTGTCCTCTCCGAGTAGCGGCCGACTTGTCGCTTCGATCATCGCACGGGGCTCGGACATCTGACCAGGGGTACAATCACGCGCATGCTCGGCGAGGTTCTCACCGCAGTCGTGACCCCGTTTCGGCCTGACGGCGCCGTCGACCTCGACCGCTTCCGCGTTCTTTGCCGCTATCTCGTCGAGAACGGCTCCGACGGCGTCGTCGTGACCGGGACGACAGGGGAGGCGCCGACGCTCACCGACGAAGAGCGGTTCGCGCTGTACGAGACGGCGGTCGACGAGCTCGGCAGCGACCACACGGTCATCGCCGGGACAGGAACGTACGCCACTGCCCATTCGGTGCACCTGACCGAGCGCGCTCACGAGATCGGAGTGGACGCCTTCCTCGTCGTAACGCCGTACTACAACAAGCCACCGCAGCGTGGCATCGTCGCCCATGTCGCGGCGATAGCGGCGGCGACCGACCGGCCGATCGTCTTCTACGACATTCCGAGCCGTGTCGTCGTCGACGCCGAGCCGGCCACGATCTCGGCGCTCGCGGCGATTCCGAACGTCCGCGCCGTCAAGCATGCGAAGCCTTCGCTCGCTGCCGCGCGCCACGTCGTTGCCTCGGGGCTCGACCTCTACGCGGGTGACGATGACCTGATCCACCCGTTCCTCGAGGTGGGAGGCGTCGGAGGCATCTGCGTCCACACGCACGTCGTCGGGCCGCAGGTGAAAGAGATGATCACGCGCTATCGCAACGGCGACCTCGAGGGCGCCCGCGCGATCGACGAGGAGCTTCGTCCCGCGATCGAGTTGCTTCGTGTGCAGACCAACCCGATCGCGATCAAGACGGCGCTGAACCTGCTTGGTCACGATCTCGGCGGCTTCCGCCTGCCGCTCGTCGAGGCGACACCCGAGGAAGAGGCCGGCGTGCGCGACTGCCTCGAACGGCTTGGACTGCTGCCTGCGTATCTCGCGGTGGAGTAGCATACCCCGAGCTACGCAGGCTTCCTTATGTTTTCAGATCTGGGCTTCGCCGTCGATCGCGAAGATCCCTGAGGAGGCCGGCCCGCCGGCCTGTCCTGAACGGTCTCTGCGGGAGGGACGGCCACTTGAGGGTTCTTGCGTGCGATCAAGGGATCCGCGCTAGCGGATTCGAGATCTTGCAGGAAGGGAACGGCGGCTATGCGAAGCGTCGCCGGTCATGTCCTCTGCGTTCCGGTCGATGGGAGGCATCTACGGTGACCCGCCGATCGCGACCCATCCGTACACTGCGCCACGATGACTGACGCACTGCGCATCATTCCGCTCGGCGGGCTCGGCGAGGTCGGCAAGAACATGACCCTCTACGAGTTCGACGGCCAGCGAATCCTGATCGACGCAGGGCTGGCCTTCCCGCGCGAC
>JANOUB010000558.1:0-7550 GCA_031416615.1 Thermoleophilia bacterium | reverse complement strand
CTAGAGCCACTTCTCGGGAGGCTCCTGCTCGATGAACCGTTTCGCGATATCGATCCGCCGTGCGAACCAGACATCCCCGAGCGACTGGCCGTACTCGATGAAACGAGCCAGGGCATCCGACCGGCCCGGGTTCCCGCTGATCCGCGGGTGGAGTCCGACGGACATCATCCGCGGGATGTCATCGCCGTCGTTCCGTAACCGGTCGAGGTGCGCCTTGGCCATCTCGAGAAAATGCTCGGGGCTGCCGAAGCCTTGCGAGACGACGTAGCGCGCGTCGTTGACGACCAGGCCGTAAGGGACGACGAGGTGCGGCCGGTCGAGGACCCGTGTCCAGTAGGGAAGGTCGTCGCTGTAGCAGTCGGAGTCGTAGACGAACCCGCCCTCATCGACGAGGATTTCGCGCGTGTTGACGCTCATCTCGCGGCAGTACCACCCGAGCGGACGGGAGCCGGTCGTACGGGCGATCGACTCGACCGCACGCTTGATCGCTTCGCGCTCCTCGTCGCGCGTCATTTCGAAGTGGTTGCTCCAGCGGTAGCCGTGCCCGGCGGCCTCGTCGCCCCGGCGGGCGAGCTTGTCGGCGACAGCCGGGTTCCGCTCGAGGGCTACGGCGGCGGCGAAGAACGTCACAGGGATGTCGGCGGCGTCGAAGACGCGGAACAGGCGCCAGATCCCTGCACGGGTTCCGTACTCGTACATCGACTCGACGGCGAGGTCGCGCTGCCCCTCGAGCTTGAACGGCAACTCGTAGAGGATATCGTTCTCCCCGTCCCCCATCGCGAACGTCTTCTCCGAACCCTCCTCGTAGTTGACGACGATCTGCACCGCCACCTTGGCGTCGTTCTCCCAGCGCACGCGCGGCGGGTGCTCGCCGTAGCCGACAAGCTCACGCGGCGGGCCCTCGACCTGAATGTCGGTGGTCATGAAGAACTGCGGATCGAGCGTCATGGTCTCTCCTCTCCGAAACGCTGTCGTGACTCAGTGGTGATCATCGGCCCAATGCCACGCGCACGAGCCCCGCAAGCCGGTGAGCGCCGATACGAATCTCGTCGACCGACGGATAGCTGAAAGCGAGCCGAGCAGTGCTCCGTCCGCGGTCGCCGTGGAAGAACCCGGCTCCCGGCACGAACGCTACCCCGGCGGCGCGGGCACGCTCGTTCAGCTCGGCCGCATCGACCGCCTCCGGCAGCTCGAGCCACAAGAAGTAGCCGCCGTCCGGCCGCGTCCAGGCCGCCTCCCGCGGCATCTCCTCCTCGAGCACCTCGAGCAACGCATCACGGCGCGGGCGCAGGAACAAGCGCAGGAACTCGAGGTGCTGCTCGAAGTAACCGGCCGCGAGGAAGTCGTGCAGCTGCGCCTGCGCCAGCAGCGGCGGCGAGACGTACGTCCGCGTCACGAGCGCCTCGAGCGGTGCGACCAGCCCCTCCGGCAGCACGAGGTAGCCGACGCGTAGCCCAGGAGCAACGGTCTTCGAGAATGAGGACGAGAAGATGACGAGTTCCTCGCCGCCGCGCTCTCGGAGGAGCTCGTGTACGCACGGGAGCGCCTCGCCCTCGACGCGCAGCAGCCCGTACGGGTCGTCCTCGAAGACCAGCAAGTCGTGATCCAGCGCCAACTCGGCAAGGCCGTGCCGCTGCTCCAGCGTCAGTGTGTGGCCGGTCGGGTTGTGGAACGTCGGCAGGACATAGAGAAGTTTCGGCCGCGGGCTGCCCGTTGCGAGCTCGCGCAGCCGGTCGAGATCGAGGCCGGCGCCGCCCCGGTCGACCGTGACGACGTCGGCGCCGACGGCCGCGAGTGCGTGCAGCATCCGATCGTAGGTCGGGGCCTCGACGACCGCCCGACCGCCGGCGCGGAAGAGGTGTCCGACAACGAGATTGAGGCCGATCAACGACCCCGGCAACACGAGTACGCGCTCGGACGGGACGCTGTGGCGCTCGCCCAGCCAGTCGCGCAGAGGTCCGAACCCGCCGGGCGGACCGTAGTTGAGGGCAACACGACCGTCGTTCTCGACCGCCCGCCTCGCGCACGTGGCGAGCTGTTCGAGCGGGAACATGTCCGGCGAAGGGATCCCCCGCGCAAACGAGATCACGTTCGCTTCGGGCAGAAGGCTCATGCCACGCCTCTCACCTGCGTCGAACTCTCCTCGGCGGTTCGCCTTCCGGAGAGAGTCGCGCCGCTCGACCAGACGGCGGCGATCTCCTCTGACGTCGCGATGTCGAAGCGGTGGCGCATCAGCAGCAGCGAGGCGTCGTGCTGCTCCCGGTCGTCGCTGGCGACGCAATCCTCCGCAATCACAACGTAGTAGTCGTTGAAGAGGGCGTCGCGCGCCGTCGACTCGACGCACCCCTCGGTCGTAGCGCCCGTGATCACAACCGACTTGATCCCGTTGCTGCGCAGCAGCAGATCGAGGTTCGTGCCCCAGAAGCCGCTCGAGCGGTACTTCTTGACGACCAGGTCGCCGGGCCGAGGCATGAGCTCATCGATGATCGCCTGGCCGTCCGAGCCCTCGGCGGCGTACTGCAGCGGCTCGCCATCGCTGTGGCTCGCAAGGTGGAGTCTGAGGTTGAACCGGATCTGGGCGGGGGACTCGCTCAATCGGCCGGGCAGAACCGTCATCTGGACGTAGATGACTTGCACGCTCGCGGCCAGCGCCTGCTCGATCAGGCGCGCGAGCCGCGGAATCATCGGTGGATACATCGAGATGTCGACGCCGAGACGATCGAAGGCCCAGCCCGGCGTGCAGAAGTCGCGCTGCATGTCGATGACCACCAGCGCCGTGTGAGCGGGATCGACGAGTTCCTCGAGCTCCGTGAAGACCTCCTTGCCCTCGATCTCAATCATCGCGGCCCACTATCACGTTCCCCCTCTGAATCCAGACGGACGCCAGAGCGCGTCGTCGCCGAGCTGGGTGCGTGTCGCCGACCCGCCCGCCACCAGCCTCAGCATCGCCGCCTCGGCCTCGGTGCGATCGGGAGCGTCGTTACCACGAGTCAGTAGCTGCGCGACCTCCTGCGTCGTCAGGCCGCCCGGGAAGTGCTCGAGCAGCGCGAGAGGGTCGTCCGGCACACCACGGCGTTCCCCGTCCGGGATGAGATTCGCGACGAGCACGTCGTAGGCCTCGATCGTCTGCCAGCCGCCGGCCACGAGCCTGCGGCCGGCGTGCTCCAAGACGACCGAAGGCGCGGTGAAGCGAACCGGACCGTCGGTCGTGGCCGTCTTGCCCTGCAGCTCGGCCGGCGAGCCGGCTGCGCTCCGCGCCTCGGCGTGGTCGCGCTGGTAGGCCTCTTCGACCTCCGGCAGATCGATCAACCCGATCAGTGTGTCCACGTCGAGCCCCGGAACCCCGCCGAGCGCCTGGGCGATGCCGTCGTCCTCGTCGAGGAGCAGCGTCGTCGTGAACCAGGCGAACTGAAGCGCGCGGAACGCCGCCCACTCGCTGCCCGGCGCCTGGAGGCGCGCAGCCACGACGGCTCTGCACGCCCGTCCGGTGCCGACGACCCGCCCGCGGGGCTCCGGCGCGAACGGCATCCCGAAGCGCCGGTACCGCCGGGCGTATCCCTCGGCCGACCGGAGCGGCGTGTAGCCCCGGTCGACGTACTGCTGCGCGTGCTCCGTCAGCCCGATCAGCACGAGCCGCCAGTCGAGCTGCGCTTCGTAGCGCCATTCGAGCACGCGAAAGGCGGGGTTCGCCGAGTAGCCCCACGGGCAGCCTGCATCGTTGTACAAGGTCACCTTCACCGGCTCCATCACGCCTCCTTCCACCTGGTTGCCACCCTCGACCTCACCCCTGATAGACGGCGTCGATCAGGCTCGAAACATCGTCGGGGGAACGCATGGCTGAGAGGATCTTCTGAAGCATGCTGAGAGACAGGACGCCAGTCTATGCATGCGCCGTACCAATCGGACAGAGAGTCACACTTGCAGACGCCGAACACCACATCCGCCGGGCATCGAGGCGCGGACAGCGACGAGATCATCGCTGCCGTCGCCGTGCCCGGCGACATGGGGTTCGGTCATACTTCGCACGATTCGACGGTTGGGAGCCGGAGCGTTCCCAACTCAACTCCGACGAGATCTGAGGCGAGCCTTGACCGCGTGCCCGACCAGTTGCTCGAGGACATCGCACACCCTCTCCCCCGGGAGCGTGCCGGCATGACAACGAGCCTTCGCTCCCGCCTCGCGGAACCGGGCGCTCTTGTCGCGCTCGGCGCGCACGACGGGCTCACCGCGAGGATCGCGGAGCGCGCCGGCGTCGAGGCCGTCTATCACGGCGGCTACGCGCTCGCGGCGCACCACTTCGCCTTGCCCGACGTGGGCCTCGTCGGCCGGGCCGAGGTGGTGGAGAGCGTCCGCCGCATGCGGGCGGCGACAGAGCTGCCGATCATCGTCGACGCCGACACCGGCTACGGATCCGAGGCGAGCGTCTGGCTGACGACGCGCGAACTCGAAGCGGCCGGCGCGAACGCAGTCCAGATCGAGGATCAGGTCTCGCCGAAGCGGTGCGGACACATGGAAGGGAAGGAGGTCATCCCGGCTGCGGAAATGACGTTGAAGGTACGCGCGGCCGTCGCGGCGCGGCGCTCGGACGAGACGCTGATTATCGCGAGAACGGATGCGCTGCAGGTGACCGGACTCGACGACGCGATCTCGCGCTGTAACGCGTACGCCGACGCCGGCGCCGACCTCGTCTTCGTCGACGCGCCTGGCACGCGGGAGGAATACGCGGCAATCGGCGAGCGCTGCTCCGTCCCCGGTGTCGCGAACATGTCCGAGACGGGGAGATCCCCCGCGATCCCGACCTCCGATCTCGAGGCTATGGGCTACGCCCTGGTCATCTTCCCGAGCACGCAGACGTGGCTCTTCGCAAAGGCCTACGCCGAGCTGTGCGACGCCGTCGTCCGTGACAGGACGACCGCATCCCTCGCCGATCGATTCATGAGCTTCGACGACGTGAACGACCTGCTCGGCCTCGCCGAGTGGCGCTCTCGATGAGCACGAAGGACGTGTACGCCCGCGCCCTCTCGGCCACCGGTTGAGTCGTGACAAGCGGCAGCGCAACCTCGTTCGCCTTCGACGCCCCGGCGATCCAGTTCGGGGCCGGGTCATCGGCCGATACGGGTGAGCACCTTCGGCGCCTCGGCGTCAGTCGCGCGCTGATCGTCTGCGACCGCTTCGTCGGCGAATCGGAGACGGCGGAGCGGTTGCAGTCATCGCTCCTGAGTGCGGGCGTCGAGTCGGCGGCATACGACTGCTTTGGCGGCGAGCCCAGTGAGAGCTCGGTGCTCGACGCCGTGGGGGCGGCGCGCGCCGGATTCGACGGGTTCGTCGGGATCGGCGGTGGCTCCGCGCTCGATACCGCGAAGCTCTGCGCCCTCTTCGCGACGCACGAGGGAGATCTGCTCGACTACGTCAACGCCCCTCTCGGTCGTGGGTTGCCGGTTCCCGGAGCGCTGCTTCCGCTCGTCGCGCTGCCGACGACCTCGGGCACGGGATCTGAGGTGACAACGGTTGCGATCGTGGACTTCCCGCGACTCGGAACGAAGACCGGTATTTCGCATCGTCACCTCAGGCCGAGCCTCGCGATAGTCGATCCGCTCCTGACGGTGTCATGCCCACCCGGCGTGACGGCGTCGGTAGGGCTCGATGCGCTCCTTCACGCACTCGAGGCCTACACCGTCCTCCCCTACGACGCACGACCGAGCCTCCCGGTCGCGGAGCGCCCGCCGTACCAGGGCTCGAACCCGTTCTCGGATGCTCTCTGCGAGCGCGCTATCGAGCTCGTGGGCCGGCATCTCCGTGCCGCCGTCGCCGACGGCGGCGACGTGGAGGCACGCACGGCGATGTCGCTCGCGGCGACGACCGCCGGTATCGCATTCTCCGGAGCCGGCGTCCACCTGCCGCATGCGTTCTCCTACCCGATCGCATCGCTCGGACACGGATGGAAGCCGCCGGGATACGGAGGCGCTGCGCTGATCCCGCACGGGCTCGCGGTCGCGCTCACGGCCCCGGCGGTGTTCCGATTCATCCGGGATGCGGCGCCAGAACGGTGTGCGACCGCGGCGCGGCTGCTGGACGGCGGCGGCGACCTCGCGACCTCATTCGAGCGTCTTCTGGACGACGTCGGCGCGCCGAGGCGACTACGCGAGGTCGGCTACACGGAGAACGATCTTCCCGCGCTTCTGTCAGGTGCGCTGGAGCAGCGGCGGTTGCTCGTCGGCTCCCCGAAGCCGGTCGGCGCGACGGAGCTCGAAGCGCTGCTCATGGCGTCGCTTTGAGGGGAGTCGCGGACGCTCCTGACAGGCGGCCCTAAGGTCACCAACGTCGGAGCGGGGACCATGGGAAGTGGGACTGCACGTGATGGGCTAGGGTCGGTGCCCGTGGTGCCCGGCGACGTTCAGTTGGCTTTCGGGCAGGCGGCGGCAGAGGACGGGATCGTGCTCTGGAACCAGTCGTTCGACTGGCTGTGCGAGCAGGGCCACGTCGGGCTCGAACGCGTCGCGAAGGCCCGACGCGATCCGGCGCTCGTCGGGCCGGCGGCGGCGGCCCTCGAGCAACTCGGTGCGATCTACGCTCGACTCAAGGGCGACATCTCGGTGCCGCGCCTAGTGCTCGAGGACCGATGGCGCTACTTGAGCGGGTTCGCCCCGGCCATCCAGATGATGACCCGGGTGAACTTCCCGTCAGGGCCGACATCGAAAAAGTTGCAGTTGTGCATTTCGTTCCTCGCGCCGTCGCGGAGCTCGCCGATGTAGCTCTGCTCGGTCGCCACCTTGCCGGCCTCCGGCTCCACGACGATGTTCTTGATCTCGTGGAAAATGGAGACCGAGTTGCCGACGAAGTCGGCGAACATGCGGCGGATCTCGTCGGCACCGGAGAACGTCACATGATCCGTCTGCACCGTAAGCGTCGCATCGTCGTCGAAGTGCGAGAGGATCGCGTCGATGTCCATCGCGTCGACGGCCTTGAAGTAGCTGCCGGGCAGCGCGGCGAGTCGGTCGTGGGTCAGCGAAGCGACGTCGGTGGCCATCGGGTCTCCTTAGCGGGCGCGGGGAAGAGGAACGAGCACAGCGACGGTACACCGATCGTCACGCCGCCGCAACCGCCTCATGATTAGCCGCTGTTCGCGCCGCCGCCAACAGGCTGGGGGGATTTCCGGCGGCGCCTCAGCCTGGATCCACCGGTTTGCGTGATCGCGAGGCGCTCGTCCGGGTCGTCAGGACGTGCGGGGAAGGGCTCATGGAGGCCGGGCGCCTGGATTATACCTTCCCCCCGCCGAGCGCCCCCTCCCGGTGGGACCACCCCGAAGGAGAAGAAACGGGGCCCAGCCGGGCGGGGAGCGGCCTGGCGGGCCGGACGAGATGCAACGCCCGCGCAAAACGGTGGATTCAGGCTCAGGCGCGGTCGAGGTCCGCGCACGGGCGGCTGTCGAGCGGGAGCGGCGAGCGGCCGTAGCGGGTGACGAGGAGCGGGCCGTCGCAGCCCTCGAGCTCGACCGTCGATCCTATCTCCGGTGGCTTGCCGGGAAGCTCCACCAACCGGTAGCCCGCCGC